>JAICIT010000524.1 GCA_025960445.1 Bradyrhizobium sp.
AGAGCCGCTGCCGCGACCCGGCCTCCCGCGGCGTTATGCCCGCCGTCTAGCCAGATCTCGCAACCGTGGGGCGCCCCGCTCAACAGTTCCCCCGAGGCGAGACGCTGCATCCGCGCCGGCCATTCGGCATGGACGATGCCGGCCTCGAACGCCGCCGCTTCAATCCTGAACAGGCCTTGCGCACGCAGTGTCGCAATCGCGAGGCCCGCATTATCGAACTGATGGCGTCCGAACAATCTGGGCGCCGCCAGATCCATCAATCCTCGATCGTCCTGGTACACCAACCGTCCGCGCTCGATATTGACCTGCCACTCCTGCCCCGCGGCATGGAGCGGCGCCCTCATCCGGCTGGTCTGCTGTTCGATCGCAGCCATCGCTTCAGGCGGCTGCTCCGCACAAATCGTCGGCACGTTTCGCTTTATGATCCCGGCCTTCTCACGCGCGATCGTGCTCAATGTCTCGCCGAGAAATTCGGTGTGATCCACGCTGATGGGCGCGATGACGGTCGCCAGCGGCGCGGCGATGACATTGGTCGCGTCAAGCCTCCCGCCGAGCCCAACTTCCAGCAGCACTGCATCGGCCGGATGCTGCGCGAACAAGCAAAGCGCCGCGGCAGTTTCCATTTCAAAAATGGTAATCGGCTCACGCGCATTGGCCCGCTCGCAGCGTTCGAGCACTGCGTACAGTTCGTCATCGCTAACCAGGCTACCGCGACCAGGGCGGCCCAATCGGTAGCGCTCGTTGATCCGAACCAGCGAGGGTGATGTGTAGGCGTGCACGCGCAGGCCCGCCGCTTCCATGATGGCCCGCAGATAAGCGATCGTGGAGCCCTTGCCATTGGTGCCCGCAACGTGAATCACCGGCGCCAGGGCGCGCTCTGGATGCTCAAGCCGCTCCAGCAGCCGTTGCATCCGTTCGAGGCCGAGTTCGATGCGCTCGGGGTGGAGGCCGGACAGGCGCGCAAGCAAGGCTTCGAGCGAACCCGACGGTGTTGCCGCAGACGAACTCACGCCTGGGGCGCTGCCTGCGCCACATCGGCACTTGATAGGCTCTCGACGACAGGCGGTACTGCGTGGGACGGAGTTTTCGCGGCACTTTGCAGCGGCGGCGATCTGGTCAACAGGCGGCAAAGGCGGGCGAGCGTCGGCCGCAGTTCGTGGCGATGCACCACCATATCGACCATTCCATGATCTCTGAGATATTCCGCTCGCTGAAATCCCTCCGGCAATTTTTCGCGAATGGTCTGTTCGATCACGCGCGCGCCGGCAAAACCGATCAGCGCGCCGGGTTCGGCGATCTGCACATCTCCGAGCATGGCATAAGATGCGGTGACGCCGCCGGTGGTGGGGTTGGTCAGCACCACGATGTAGGGTTGTTGCGCCTCACGCAGCATCTGCACGCCGGCGGTCGTGCGCGGCATTTGCATCAGCGACAGGATTCCCTCCTGCATCCGCGCGCCTCCAGAGGCAGCGAACACGATGAACGGAGACTTCTTCTCGACCGCGAGTTCAAGCCCACGAACGATGGCTTCGCCGGCCGCCATGCCGAGCGAGCCGCCCATGAAATCGAAATCCTGCACGGCGATCACGACGGCGGCGCCCTCCAGCTTGCCATAGCCGACTTTGATCGCATCATTCAGTCCGGTCCTGGCGCGCGCATCCTTTATGCGATCCGCATAGCGGCGTTCATCACGGAATTTCAGCGGGTCGGCCGTCACCTCCGGCAATGCCACGTCGAACCAGGTTTCGTTGTCGAAGATTGATTTCAGCCGCGCCACCGCGCCCATACGCATGTGATAGTTGGAGCCGGGAATCACGAACTGGTTGGCCTCGACATCCTTGTAGAACACGAGTTGCCCGGAATCCGGACACTTGATCCAAAGGTTCTCGGGCGTTTCGCGCCGAAGGATGTTGCGGATTTTCGGCCGAACGACGTTGGTGAGCCAGTTCATGTTTCGCTCCGAATGCGGTCGATTCGCTTACTGCAGATTAAAGCGCATCACGCTCTCAGCATATGGCGGCTCGCGAACTGGCGAACAAGCTGCCGAGCGCCAGTATTTCCATCGCAATCGTGGATTATTCCGCAGCCTGTTTGGCGCCTCGGACTCCCTGGGCCAGCGACGAGACAAGATCGGCCACCGCCTCCACGGTTTTGGCCGTTGTGTGGCCCTCCGAATCGAGGCTCGCTCGCAAGACGTCAACCAGCGCGGTACCAACCACTGCACCATCGGCCTTTTGCGCGATAGCGCGGGCTGCCGCTGGCGTCCTGATGCCGAAGCCGACACAAACCGGCAAACTTGTATGCCGCTTGATGCGCGCTACGGCCTCGCCGACCTCGGCGGTATCAGCGCTGGCGCTGCCGGTGATGCCGGTGATCGAGACGTAGTACACAAACCCTGAGGTGTTGGCGAGCACCGCTGGCAGCCGCTTGTCGTCAGTGGTCGGCGTCGCCAGCCGGATAAAATTCAGTCCCGCCTTCATCGCCGGCAGGCACAGTTCGGTATCTTCCTCTGGCGGGAGATCGACAATGATCAGTCCGTCGACCCCTGCCGAATTCGCGTCGAGGAGAAACCTGTCGACGCCATGGATGTAGATCGGATTGTAATAGCCCATCAGCACGATGGGCGTCGCAGCGTCTTGCTTTCGAAACTCGCGCACCATCGCCAGCGTCTTTTTCAGGGTCATGCCGGCCTTGAGCGCGCGCAGACCCGCCGCCTGGATCGCCGGACCGTCTGCCATCGGATCGGTAAAAGGCATCCCGATCTCGATGATGTCAGCGCCGGC
>JAICIT010000525.1 GCA_025960445.1 Bradyrhizobium sp.
CGCATAGCCGTTTCGCATTTCCGGCAAATCGATACCCGTTCGGGCAGCGATGATGCCGTGCCGATCCCGGAAAATTGCCTCCGGGCGCCCGCGCGCGAACGTATAGTGGCGTTTGCGCGGACGGGCAAGTCGGCCGCGAAAGCGGATTTGGGCCCAATTAGAAGCATACCGTGCAGCCCGAGGCCCAACGATCGGCTGACCAGATTGGTATCAAGTTGGCCCGCTAGCGTATCCTTGGCGCGCGGGATAAAAGCGCGGGATGCGAAACATCCTTTTTACGCTCTTTATCGCGATCCTGCCTGTTTCGTCGGCGGTGGCGGAGACCAAAGGCAGTCCGAAGCCGCCCAAACATCCAACGGAGTATCTGCCCCGGAAGGCAGCCCCCGCCGGGAATTCCTGCGCGGCCTACGGCCCTGGGTTCGTTAAAATCGAGGGCACGGAAACCTGTATGAAGGTTGGCGGCGCGATCGGCATTGGGGCCGGAGTCTCCTCCGGCTCGCGCTAAATGAAACATCCCGAGGCAGATTGAATATCGATCTCATCGCTCCGGTCTTTATTAGCTGCGCACTGTTGTGGTGGGTAAGCCGCGGCATGAGCTGGACCACGCGGCTGGTGGTGACAGCGATTACGCTTCTCGTCGTCATTTGCATCGTGCTGTTCGAGAGACGGGGTTTTTTCTAGTTGCAACTACGACATTGGCGGCGCGATGAATTGTTTGAATCCGGGTCGCTCCGCGAACTGCGCAAACCACCGTTCGAGATGAGGAAAGCGCGGTTTGCGGATGCCTTCGACACCGAACCAGCGCCTGGCATATGCACCCAGCGCAATATCGGCTATCGTAAAATCGTCGCCTTCGACAAAGCGTCGGCTGGCTAGTTGGTCCTCCACGATGCGCCATTGCATGGCTTCGGCGTCAGCATCTTTCTGGATCGCAAGCATGTCGCGTTTTTCCACCGGGGTTCGCACCAGTGCCCAGAACACGGGTCGGTCGACCGGCTGCAGGGTCGACAGTGTCCAATCGAGCCAGCGGTCGACAGCGGCGCGCGCTCTAGGATGGGCGGGGTAAACAGGCGAGCCTTTCCCGTAAGCGAGAACGAGATAGCGCATGATCGAATTTGATTCCCAAAGCACGAAATCGCCATCCACCAGCGTAGGGACTCGCCCGTTGGGATTCATCGCGAGATAGTCCGGATCATGGTTTCGGCCGAACGCCATCCCCGCATCGATGCGCTGGTAGCTGAGATCGAGCTCGCGCAGGCACCACAAAACCTTCTGCACGTTGACTGAATTGGCTCGGCCCCAAATCCTGATTTGCCCCTGGTCGTCAGCTTGCACGATCTTTCGTCCCCTGAATTGTTCAGGGGGTCATATCGCAAAATCCTTCAAAAAGCGCCGACCAAACTGCCTTCTGATGCCACTAAAACAAAAAGAGGCTCCGCCGCCGGCGGAGCCTCTTGTACAAGACCAATAGACCGCTAATGGCCGAAGAACAGCCATAACAGGATAATGACCGGTATCGGCACGCCCAACAGCCACAGCAGAATTCCGCGTCCCATGTACGCCTCCATGCATTCCTCAGATGATTGAAGAAACGCGAAGGAGAAAGGGAAGTTCCAGTGGGCTCTCACCAATGACCGGTGTTCGGCATCGAACTCCATGGTTCGGCAGGCGCCTTGGCATCGCCCTTCTGCAGCAGCTCAATTGAATGCAGATCAGGCGAGCGGACGAAAGCCATCTGGCCATCGCGCGGCGGGCGGTTGATGGTAATCCCGAGCTTCATGAGGCGGTCGCAGGTCGCATAAATGTCATCGACCTCATACGCGAGGTGGCCGAAGTATCGATCTTCGCCGTATTTTTCCTCGTCCCAGTTATAGGTGAGTTCAACCAGCGGCGCGCCCCGTCCCTTCGCCGCCTTCAGCAATCCTTCGTCTTCTGGCGCGCACAAGAACAACAGTGTGAATCGGCCCTTGTCATTGTCGACTCGTCTGACCTCCTTCAATCCCAGCGCGTCCTGATAGAATTTGAGCGCGGCATCGAGATTGCGGACACGCAGCATGGTGTGGAGATAACGCATCTTTCCTACTCCCTGGGGATTGAAGAACGGTTTTTGATTCAGCGGATTTGAATAGCAGCAAATTACGGGGCGGGCACGTCCGGCGCTTCCAGGATCGAGGATAAATGGCGGACGCTTTGTTGCCGTCGCTGTGGTTCAAGTGCGTTTATTCTGGTCTGTTTGCGTAAAGGCGCCCGCATGTTTCGCAGTGCCAGCAGAGATAATGTTCATCGTTCACAATTTGGAGCGCAAATTAGACCGCTTGTTTTGTGGCGAATTTCTTCCAGTTTTGTCGGGGGTTTTCGCTCCGCAGGGTTTCGGCAAGTTGATGCCGCAGCTGCTAAATGGACCTGGGAACCGGAACCATCGGCCAGCGCTGATGTTTTGCTCGATACCTTTTGTGGAGAAGCGCTATGACGAAATTCGGAATTATCGGCGCGACAGCCCTGTCGCTGAGTTTGGCAATCGCCAGTCCGGTACTGGCTCAGCACCACGGCGGCGGCCGGGGTGGTGGCGGCGGCGCTCAAGCAAGTGCTGGCGGTGGCATGGCAGGGGGCGGTGGAATGCGCGGAGGTGGCGGCATGCAGGTCGGTGGAGGAGGCCGCACGATAAGCGGCGCTCAGGCGAGTATAGGTACGGGCGCACGCGCGGACTTCGCTGCACGTGGCGGCACGCAGTTCCAAAGCTTCAACGGACGCAGTGGCGCGCAATTCGC
>JAICIT010000526.1 GCA_025960445.1 Bradyrhizobium sp.
AGGCTCCTCGGACATCGCGATAGGTTGCGGCTGGGCCGGCGGCGCGGCTTCCATTTCCTCTGGTTCGATATCCATGAAATCGGGCGCTGCCATTTCGATCGCCACCATATCCAGTAAGGCGTCGTCGTAAGCGTCGGCAGCCTCAGCGTTTTCATCGCTTGCTTCAGACGACGCATCAGCGGCCTCGGCGGTCGCGTCCGCGCCTTCGGGTGGCGCTTTGAAGACCTCATCCATCACTTCCGCCGGTTGAGAGGTCTGTCGAACCGGCTCAGCCTGCATATTAACGGCGGCTTCGAAGTTCTTCGACGCTGGTCTGTCGAGCGAGGTTTCCGCGCCCGCGGCAGGCATTCGGTCCGGTGTCCCGGTAGAAGCGATCGAAGAGACCGGCTGGGCCGTCGCCTCGGCGAATTGCGCTGGGGCCGCGAGATCGCGCTGCTCGAATTCCGCAATCCGTGCTTTGATCAGATCGAATGCGGCGCTCAAATCGGCCTGCGGGCCTGTCGCGGAGATTTGCCCGCATGCGCCTTCAATGGCGCTGACTTGGGAATCCAGCAGGTCGCATATCCGCGCATCGGCGCCGATTTCTCGCCATCGCCAGCTGATTTCCCGGATGATCCGGGCCGCTTTGTGGACCGGCGCCAGTTTTTCCTCGATTGCGAGGCTCTCAACGGCGCCGGTGGCGGCGATTTGGGCCTGCTCGACGGCGGCGCGAATGGAAGTCAATGCGCGCGGCAGGAGTTCTTCCAGTGGCGGTTGCTTCTGCGCAACCAGTGCTTCTTCAATCCGGGCCACCGCATCGAGCACCATGCGGGTGTCGGCGTTGCGGTTGCGCTTGGCGTATTCGCCGAGAAACCAGCGGCCGCGTGACGTCTCCATAAACGCCTGGCTGATCGCGTCGTAGTCTTCCTCGCTGGGCAGTACCGCGCGGGCGGAGATCGGCGATAGGGCGAATACTTCGTCGGCCATTGCAAACTCGTTGCGCAAATCATCGCGCATTAGGCTAACGATCATCATGATATCGACCGAATCGCAATTGGTTTGATGCCGCCCGAATCAGTAATCCCCATCGCATCTCAGGTGACCCCGAAACGATTCGCGGCCAGGCTCGCCCTGTTTTACGGCACCCTGTTTGGGCTGATCGGCACCCATCTGCCGTTCTTTCCGGTCTGGCTGAAGGCGGTCGGGATCGACTCGTCCTGGATCGGAATCATCAACGCCGTTCCCTCGGTGACCCGCTTCACGATCCTGCCGCTCGTGACCGGGCTCGCCGAAAAGCGTCAATCACTGCGCGCGGCCCTCATCGTCACGGCGTTTGCAACGGCACTGGGATTTTCATTGATCGGAACGCGCCATGAGCCGCTGCTGGTTTTCATTGCCTATGCCGCGACCGCCTGCCTATGGACCCCCATGGTGCCTCTGACGGACGCCTATGCGTTGCGAGGCGTCGCACGTTTCGGCCTCAACTACGGCCCGCTGCGGCTGTGGGGCTCGGCGGCCTTTGTGGTTGGCGCGCTGGCTTGCGGGCTGCTGGTCGATTTCATCGCGGCGCGCCATTTGATCTGGGTCATCGCCGCCGTGGGTGGCCTTGGCGCGCTCGCCAGCCTCGGCCTGCAGCGGCTCGACAATCCGAGAACGGCGGCTGCGACGCAAAGCCATGAAGGGGCACTGCTGCGCGATCCCGGCTTTCTTGCCATGATCGTTTCGGCGGCACTGATTCAGGGCAGCCATGCTGCCTACTACACGTTCGCTTCCATCAGCTGGCAGGGGGCGGGCCTCGGCGGGGTGACGATTGCCGGGCTTTGGGCGATCGGAGTAGTTGCAGAGATCGTGGTGTTTGCGGTTTCGCCCAGATTTACGTTGCAGCCGTCGACACTGGTGGTGATCGGCGGGCTTGTGGGCCTCGCGCGCTGGGTGATAACCGCCCAGGAGCCTTCGGTGGCCGTGCTGTCGCTGGTTCAATTGGCGCACGGGTTCACCTACGGCCTCACTCAGGTCGGCACCATGGGACTGTTGGTTCGACACGTGCCGGCCCATTCGATGGCGAGAGGACAGGGCTATTTCGCCGCTTGTAGCGGCATCGTCAGTTCAACTGCATCGATCCTGTCCGGGACGATCTACGCCAGCTACGGGGATCGGGTTTATTATGTGATGGCCGCCATGGCCCTCTCAGGCGCGGCGGTGATGTGGCTGGCGCGTCATCGCATCCGGAAGGAAATCCAACCGCCGCTCTGACTGACTGTAACGGGAGCAGCCCGCTCATCCCCACAGCGCGGCTTCCGGCGGATAAACGGTGCTGCCGTCGTAATGCAAGCCATCGCTACGGTCGCGGGCCAGCAGCAGCGGGCCGTCGAGGTCGACGAAGCGGGCCCATGGCGTAAGCAGCATCGCCGGCGCCATCGCCAGCGATGTCGCGACCATGCAGCCGACCATGATTTCAAAACCCAGTGCCCGCGCTGCATCAGCCATGGCAAGCGCCTCGGTCAGGCCGCCCGTTTTGTCGAGCTTGATGTTGATGGCGTCGTAACGTTCGCGCAGTCCCTCCAGCGAGGCGCGATCATGCACGCTTTCGTCCGCACAAATGGCGATGGGCCTGCGAATGTTCGCAAGCGCGCGGTCCTCACCGGCCGGAAGCGGCTGTTCCACCAGGCTGACGCCGGCTCGCGCGCACTCGCGGAGGTTTTGCTCGAGATTGGCCGACGTCCACGCCTCGTTTGCATCGACGATGAGTTCGGATTGGGGAGCCGCGTTCCGCACCGCGGCG
>JAICIT010000527.1 GCA_025960445.1 Bradyrhizobium sp.
AGCTTCGATGACGCGCGCGTCAAGGCTGTGGATGACGTCACGCTTGACGTCGCCGCGGGCGAGTTCGTCGCGATCGTCGGCGGCTCCGGCTCTGGCAAGACCACGTTGCTGCGGCTGGCCAACCGGCTGATCGAGGCTGATAGCGGCAGCATCACCGTGGAAGGCGAGGACGTGCGCGCGCTTGATGCCGTGTCCTTGCGCCGCCGCATCGGCTATGTCTTCCAAAGTGGCGGATTGTTTCCGCATATCAACGTCGGCGGCAACATCGGAATCACGCCGAAGCTGATGGGCACGCGCGCGCCAGAGATCGCCGCGCGTGTCGACGAACTGCTCGACCTGGTCCAGCTCGATCGCGCGCAATACCGCGATCGTTTTCCGCATGAACTTTCGGGAGGACAGCGGCAGCGCGTCGGGGTCGCCCGCGCACTGGCGGCAAGGCCGCGCATCGTGTTGATGGACGAACCGTTCGGCGCGCTCGATCCAATAACCCGCGATGCGCTCGGCGACGACTACCGCAGCCTGCACAACAAGCTTGGGCTGACCACGGTCATGATCACCCACGACATTACCGAAGCCATTTTACTCGCCGACCGCATCGCCGTGATGCGAGCGGGCCGGCTGATGGCGCAGGGTACCCCGGCAGAGCTCTCGAGCAGCGACCACGCCTATGTGAGCGAACTCCTGCGCACGCCGCGCCGGCAGGCCGACCGGCTGAGGATGCTGCTGCCGCGAGAGACTGGGGCATGAGCCTGTTCTCGGATCCGCGCTGGGGTGAGGCGCTGGCGCATTTGCCTGACTACCTCGGCAATCATGTGCTCGTCAGCCTGACCGCGCTGGCGCTGGGACTTGTGGTCAGCCTGCCGCTTGCGATCGGTGCACGTAACCGGCCGGTGATGCGCAATGCGCTGCTCGGCGTTGCCAGCATCGTGCAGACGGTGCCCGGACTGGCGCTGTTGGCGCTGTTCTATCCGCTACTGTTGGCGCTCGCATCCTTGTCGCTGGCCTGGTTCGGATTCGGTTTCTCCGCCTTCGGATTTTTGCCGGCCGTGCTGGCGCTGGCGCTCTATTCGATGCTGCCGGTGTTGCGCAACACCATCACAGGATTGCGCGGCGTCGACGCGAGCATCATCGAGGCTGCACAAGGCGTCGGCATGACGCGTCGTCAATCGCTTTTCATGGTTGAACTGCCGCTCGCGCTGCCGGTGATCATGGCCGGCATTCGTACCGCAGCGGTTTGGGTGATCGGCACCGCGACGCTGTCCACGCCAATCGGGCAGACGAGCCTTGGCAACTACATTTTCGCGGGCCTGCAAACCCAGAACTGGGTGTTCGTGCTGTTCGGCTGCCTCGCCGCCGCGGTACTGGCGCTCGCGGTCGATCAATTGTTGGCCTTGATCGAGACCGGGCTTCGGCAGCGCAGCCGCGCCCGCGCGGTCTCCGGCGCGATCGGCATGGCTGCGCTGATAGCGGCGACGCTGGTGCCCTCTATGGCGCGATCGCCGTCGAGCTATATCGTCGGCGCCAAGACGTTTGCCGAGCAATATGTGCTGTCGGCGTTGATCGCGCAGCGGCTGCAGGCAGCCGGGCTGAGCGCCACGACGCGGGAAGGGCTTGGCTCAAACGTGATCTTCGATGCGCTGGTCTCAGGTGATATAGACGTCTATGTCGATTATTCCGGCACGCTGTGGCTGAACCAGTTTCACCACACCGACATCAAACCGCGCGACGAATTGCTACGCGAACTGAAGGCGAGACTGGCGCATCAGAACGTCACGCTCTTCGGCGAACTTGGGTTTGAGAATGCCTATGCGCTTGTCATGCCGCGCAAGCGCGCTGAAGCGCTCGGCATTCACTCGATCGCCGATCTCGCATCTCACGCCATGACGATGTCGATAGCCGCCGATTACGAATTCTTCTCGCGGCCGGAATGGGCCGGCCTGCGAAAAGCATACCGGCTGTCCTTCCGGGCTCAGCGGCAGATGCAACCGGATTTCATGTATGCCGCGGCGGCTTCGGGCGAGGTCGACGTGATCGCGGGCTACACCAGTGACGGGCTGATCGCGAAATACGACCTGGTTGTGCTGGATGATCCCCGGCATGCCATTCCGCCTTACGATGCTATCGTCCTGCTCGCGCCGAAACGCGCCTCTGATTCCGCACTGCGGGGCGCGATCCAGCCGCTGCTAGGCAAAATCAATATCAAGACAATGCGGGAGGCGAATCTGCGCGCCGCTGCCGGCAATGGCGCATCATCACCCGCGTCGGTCGCGCGCTGGCTTTGGGAGAAAATCGCAAAGCCGTGAAACCGTGGCTAGCGTCTTCTTCTGATGCGTTTTCTTCACGCCACCCGGCGTCCACTTCGACCGAAAATGCTTTAGGAATTAGCTGCTGCGATCGTCGCAATCTGGATCCGCTGGTTGGTTGCCGCATTCGGGTGCGCCGCATCCAGCAATTGCTCCTCGCCCAAGCCAATCGCCTGCAGGCGTTTAGCGGAGATCTTGAAGGTGGTCACCAGGATATCGCGAACAGCGTCCGCCCGCCGCTGACTGAGGGCGAGATTGAAGTCGCGCCGACCTCCCGCAGGGGTGTGGCCTACAATCAGGAATTTGTATCCGAGCAGAGCGGGATCACTGAGCGTATCGGCGATACGCCCGAGCGTGCCGTAGGAATCAGGCCGAACGATCGGCGTGTCTTCATCGAATTGAACATCGATGATGAGCCTCGGCAATTTAAGCAGCGCAGACGCGATCGGAGGCC
>JAICIT010000528.1 GCA_025960445.1 Bradyrhizobium sp.
CACCCGCGCGCTCCGGGAATCAGGTCCCAGTCGTCAACCAAGGCGATTTTGCCGGGTTCACCGGTCCTCGGATAGGCGAACACCACCGTGCGACCTGGCAGCGACGCGAGCGTCACCGACGTGTCGTCGGTCGCGACCAGACTGATCGGCGGGATGCTCATGCCCTTGAGATGCGCCGCCGCCCCGTCGTCGGTCGGCGCCGGAATCTTGCTCCAATCGACCTCAAGGAGATTTCTCTGGTTCATAGCATCCTCGGCTACTTAATTATCCGCGCGCCCGCAGCAGGCGGCCTTTTTCCCTGCTCCAGTCGCGCTTCTTTTCGGTTTCGCGTTTGTCGTGCAGCTTCTTGCCCTTTGCTATAGCCAGCAAGAGCTTGGCGCGGCCGCGCTCGTTGAAGTACAGCTTCAACGGTATCAACGTCATGCCCTCGCGCTCAACCGCGCCCATCAGCTTGTTGATCTGCTTCTTGTGTAGCAACAGCTTGCGCGGCCGCTTCGGTTCATGGTTGAAGCGATTGGCCTGCAGATATTCCGGAATGTTGGCGTTGATCAGCCAAATCTCGCCGTCCTTGGAATCTGCATAGGATTCCGCGATCGTGGTTTTGCCGTTGCGGATCGACTTCACCTCGGTGCCGGTCAGCGCGATTCCGGCTTCGACCGTATCCTCGATTGCATAGTTAAACCGGGCCTTGCGGTTCTCCGCGACCACCTTGATCGCGCGCTCATTTTTTTCGGCCATGGTCAGCAATGTCTCAGGAAGACGTCAGCCATAGCACCGAGATATTGCGCATGCACGTCAAGACTTTTTGAGCAGATCGCGGATCTCGACCAGCAACTCTTCCTGTCGGGTAAGTTTTGGCGGCGGCGGAGCCGTCTCATCCTTCCGCTTGAGCTGGTTTATGAGTCGAATGACCAGAAACAGCACGAATGCGATGATGATGAAATTCAAGGTGAGCGTGAGGAAATTACCCCAGGCTAGCACCGCCCCCTGCTTTTTGGCATCGGCCAGATTGCCCGCCGTGACGGCTTTCGTTAGGGGCGTGAAATAATTAGAGAAGTCGAGTCCGCCGGTGATCGCGCCAATAATCGGCATGATGATGTCACCGACCAGCGAGGTGACGATGCTGCCGAACGCAGCGCCGATGATGACGCCGACGGCCAGGTCGACGACATTGCCCTTCATCGCGAATTCGCGGAATTCCTTTAGCATTGGCAAACTCCTCAGTTCGACGCCGCTTACCACACCTCTGATCGCGTCCGCGAAAGACTCAGTTGATCAAGCCCGCGTGCACCATGGCGCTGCGCACGGCCGCCCGAGTGGGCTCTGTTACCGGCACCATCGGCAGGCGCAGCTTCTCATCCATCTTGCCGAGCAGCGATAACGCGTATTTCACCGGCGCGGGGTTGGACTCGATGAACAGGTTCATGTGCAACGGCATCAGCTTGTCGTGGAGCGCGAGCGCGGTCTTGAAATCACCCTTCTGCCAGGCGAGCTGAAATTCCGAGCACAGTCGCGGCGCCACGTTGGAAGTAACCGAGATGCAACCGTGACCACCATGCGCCATGTAACCAAGGATCGTGGCGTCCTCGCCCGACAATTGGTTGAAGTCCTCGCCCATTTTGGCGCGCTGCTGCGAAACCCGAACCATGCTGGCGGTCGCATCCTTCACGCCCGCGATGTTCTTCAATTCGAACAGCCGGGCCATGGTGTCCACACTCATGTCGATCACCGAGCGCGGGGGAATATTGTAGATGAGGATGGGGATGCCGATGGCGTCGTTGATCGCCTTGAAATGCTGGTACATGCCCTCCTGGGTCGGCTTATTGTAATAGGGCGTCACCACTAGTACGGCATTCGCGCCCGCCTGCTCGGCATGCTGCGCAAGTTCGATCGCTTCCTTGGTGGAATTTGAGCCGGCCCCGGCGATCACGGGAACGCGCCCCTTAGCCTCGTCGATGCACCATTCAACGACGCGCTTATGCTCGTCATGGCTCACCGTGGGGCTTTCGCCCGTCGTGCCGACCGGCACCAGCCCATGGGTGCCCTCGGCGATCTGCCAATTCACCAAGGCGCGGAACGCGGCTTCATCGAGCGAGCCGTTTTTGAAAGGCGTTACCAAGGCGGTGAATGACCCCCGGAAATTCGTCTTGGCTGCCATGGAATTTCTCCGAACGCGCGTTCTCGCGGGTTTGCTTTTTGCGACCTGATTCATATCGGGTCTGGCGATCAGGCGAAAGGGCCGCGGCACCGAACCCGAGGCTTTGCCGGACTGGCCGTGATTTTGCCGCGGTGCTGGCGCAGACAGCCCACCACCCAATTTTTTAGTGTTTTGTCCGTATATTCAATCAAATAGACCTACCGCTCAGTCCATAATGATTTCTCACCAGGGAACGCCGTGATCTCAGCCAGCCGCTCAGCCGCCTTTCGATCGACGGCATTCGCGACCAGCTTGGCGATGGGCGTGGCCCTTTCCGCATTCTCCGAGGGCGCCTGGGCCAAACAACCGGTTCCCTTGCCGAAGCCGCGGCCCAGCGGACGCAGCCCGGCGCCGCATGCGTCCGTCCCCCCACTCTCCAAAACGACTGCGGCACCGGCACCCCTGATGCGGGCAGTGACTCCGGCCCGATTTGAAGTGCCCTCGGCGAGCGTCCCTGCCCGGCCTGCCGTGTTAACCCCAGCACCGCGCCAGCATGCGGCCTTGCCCCCGGTTCGCAAGGTGCCGCCGCAGGCCGCAGTCGCCGCGACGTCCTCG
>JAICIT010000529.1 GCA_025960445.1 Bradyrhizobium sp.
CAAAGCTCGGGCCCGGGGTGAAGCGGTCGGAAGCTAGCGCGCGACAACCAGGCCTTTGCTGGTGACGACCACCCAGTGGCCATCCTGCCGTCTGATAGCGTCGACCCGGCCGAGGCCAGGCACCTCATCGCCGGCATAAACTACATAATATCCGCCGCGCCCTTCGATCAGCGCGCCGCCCTGGGCGACGTCACGCAGATGCCAGCGGTCCAGCGTCGGCAATCTGGCAACTTCGAGCTTCGCTGGAACGGTCGTCTTGGCAGGCCCAATCGAGCCCGTGACCTCCGGCTTCGCAGCAGCGACCGGCGTGACAGCGGGTGTAGGTGCAGGTGGCGTGACGCGGGGCTTCTCAATCGTCTCGTTGAGCTTGGCGAGCTTGGCGGCTGGTTCAGCTTGAGCCTTCTCGAGCTTGTCCAGGCGCTCGCTGGTTTTGTTGAACTGGGCGATACCGGCTTTTGACGTGTGTTCGATAGTCGATGCCATCGCCAGAATGTCGGCCTCGATCCGTGCGACGGAAGCCTCAAGGGCCGCATTCTCGTTCCGTGGCAGCTCGCCACCAGCAACATGCGAAAGAGCTGCGGTCGCGAGCGCGCCACCGAGCGCACCTGTGAGCGCGGCCAATGCCACGACCGCGGCGAGCGCGGAGAACCGGCGCTTGCCGGGCAAGCTCTGCTCAGGCTCGTTCATCCTGGGCGCGCTTACAAGGTCGTCCTCGTTGTACTCGCTGCCCGACATGATCGTCTTGGGGCGCGCGGGCTCGTCTGATGCCACGTCTACACGTAAATCCTCGGTGACGGAGTCTTCCGGAGCCAGCAGCTCGATTTTCGCATCTGCTTCGGGCGCGGCCGCCTCTGAGGCAGCCGCCATCGGCTCAATGTGTTCATCCGCCGAAGAGGGATAAACGAGAGAACTGGACTCACTGCTGGTCAGCGCTGCGTCTTGCTCGCTCACGTTCCAAACCTCCAGTGCAGGTTGACCATTTGGTAACCTTCATTGCTTGCCAAATCCTTACCTGAGAGCCGTCGTACCGAAATTTTAGGAAATCATCCGGACCGGCCGGCCTGCTTCGCCAGCCGCCCCCGTCGCACGGGCCCGACCAGGCTGCCGTGCAGTGCAGCACATCATGCCGCGCACGACTTTCGCATCGTTTGCGCCACCGGAATTCGCGGCTAACATGGCGGGCAAAGACCAGCCTAAAAGGCGGGGACCATGGCGATCGAAAAATGCATCGACGAATTTGACACCGATGATGTCATTTTCGAGGAAGGATCGATCGGGCGCGAGTTGTTCGTTGTTCTCGACGGCAAGGTCGACATCGCGAAGGTCCATGGCGAGAGCAAGACCATCATCGTCAGCCTCGGCAAAGGCGAGTTCTTCGGCGAGATGGCCGTGATCGACGGCTCCTCCCGTTCCGCGAGCGCGATCGCCTCGGCTCCGCATACCCGCGTGATGCGGATCAACCATGCCCGCTTCGTGTATCTGGTAAGTCAGCAACCGGCCTTTGCTCTGATGATCA
This sequence comes from Bradyrhizobium sp., assembly GCA_025960445.1. Classification (GTDB taxonomy): domain Bacteria; phylum Pseudomonadota; class Alphaproteobacteria; order Rhizobiales; family Xanthobacteraceae; genus Bradyrhizobium. Next base: position 1,517 of record JAICIT010000529.1, read on the forward strand.
TGGATGGCCTCAGCAAGCGGTTGCGAGCCTCCAATGCCGTGACCTTTAGACCGGCCAATCCATGAGCGACCGCAGGCCGAATCCGTTTCCGGTACTCCTGAACAACGACGTCTGCTCGCTGATTCAGGCGGCCGAGAACGTCTACCAGATCCGTTTCAAGAACCGCGCCGCCAATGCCTATCTGGTGCGGGGCAAGTCACGAACCATCATGATCGACGTCGGGCTCTCGTCCAATTTTCCGCACCTGCTGGAATGCTTGCACCATGTCGACTGCCCACCCGACAAGATCGACATGGTGGTCCTCAGCCATGAACATCTCGATCACATCGGCGCAGCCTATCACTTCGGCGGCCACACCATCATTGCCGCACATCGGCTTGCCGCCAACAAGATCATGCTGCGCGACGATTTCTCGATGTTGCGCAAGATGTTCAACGAGCCGCCGGTGGCGATCAACATCGATCTCTGGCTTGAAGAAGGAAACCTGATCGATCTTGGCAATTTCCGCCTCGAGGTAATGTACACGCCGGGTCACACCTCGGCATGCATCAGCCTGTTCGATCCGGAACAGGGACTTCTTTTCGCCGCCGATACCTTGATGGCCGGCGGCGTGATGGGCGGGATATTCGGATCGGGCAGCATCGCCGACTACATTCAGTCGCTTCGACGGCTAAAGGGCTTGAATTCCAGGATCCTGCTCTCAGGGCACGGCCGACTCTCCGACACACCGCAGGAAGATGTCAGGATCGCGATCCAAAGGTCGCATGGCCTGTTGTCGGACACCGCGCAATTATTCGATGCGCTCGATGCACGATCCAATTTTGAGCCGATCATGCAATCGGTGCGCGATCTCAACAAACTCGACGATAGCTGACGTCACCTTTTCCTGTTGAAACGCGATGATCACGTTAGATCACCACCGGGGCGTCAGGTAGTTCGTTCTTGCCGCCGCCTTGCCGTGGAAAATGAGCCGCCAGTTGCTTCGAGACAGCCTCGATGCCCCCGATCACGCCGCCTTCGAAATCTCCGGCTCTGAAGTCGGTTTCCATCGCCTTGCATATCTTTTCCCAATTGGCGGTGCCGACCTTGGCGTCGATGCCGCGATCGGCCACGATCTCGACGTCGCGATCGGCGAGCAACAAATAGATCAGCACGCCATTGTTGTGCGCTGTGTCCCAAATACGAAGATGCGAGAAAACATCGAGCGCCCGCTCGCGCGCGGATTGACCGCGAAA
>JAICIT010000530.1 GCA_025960445.1 Bradyrhizobium sp.
CAGTACCCCGCCTTGCGCGATCCATACGGCGATGCGCTCGCGAATTTCCGGCGACAATGTTCCGACATCGGCAAGCACCATCATCGGCAATTTCTGATCCAGAAACTGCGTGATCACCTGTTGCGGCGCGCCCTTGTCGCCGAGGCGCACGTCCGCGAACGGAGCCAACGCGCGGGTGAGATAGAATGTCGAAGCCAGCAGCGGCTGCGCGGTGTCGTTGGTTGCTCCGCTGACGATGCCGATCGCGCGCCTTCGCCACCGCTTGTCCAGTAGTTGCACCGCGCCCGCTGACCGTTCACCGGCGATTTCAAGCCGGGCAATGTCATTGCGCAATTCGACCGGCAGATCGAACGCGGCTTCGGTTTCTTGTGCCCGCGGCGCGAAAGCATAATGGGCTTCGCCGATCGGCGAACCCTTCTGGTCGAGCGCGCGCACCACACCGGCCGCACCGGCGCCATCGGGCCGAAGCACCTTTACCGTCATCCTGGCCGCGGCATTTTCGGCCGCGGCCAACGCCAGCGGCGCAGGCGCGCCGCCTTCGAAGATCGTCAGCTTGCGATCTCCAACTGTTTTACTCAGCGCTTCCAGGAATTCCGGCCCGCGTCCGGTATCCACGCCATCCGACAACCAGGCGAACTCGCAGTCACCTGTTGTCTTCAGGAAGCGATCTATTGCTGGCAGAGTTTCGATTCGTTCAATCGAGTAAGGCTTTGGCGCAAGCTGGCGCAAAGCGACGCGCGCGGTGCCGCCCGGCATGATGGTGATGTCGCGGGCGGGCTCGGACAGCGGTATTAGCGCTATGCCGCGACGGTCGTTATCGGCATTCGCAATCAGCTCGTCGGCCGCCTTGATCCTGGTGTCCCAGGTGCTGGCCGCACTCCAGCCGTCGTCGAGCAGGATCACGAGCGGAATGCGGCTGCCGGCCGCAAGCCCTGTTTGCGGATTCCAGACCGGTCCAGCGGCAGCGAAGATCACCAGCGCCGCGGCCAACAGGCGCAGGGCTGTCAGCCACCACGGAGTGCGCGATGGCGTCTCTTCTCTCGGCGCAATGTCGAACAGCAGTCGCGTCGGCGGAAACTCGAGCCGGCACGGTCGCGGCGGCATCACCCGGAGCAGCCACCATAGTGCGGGCAGGCCTAACAGGCCGAGCAGCAGAATCGGTTCCGCGAACGAGAGAGGCAGCCCTGCGATCATCCGCTTCGTCCTGCCTTGACGGTTGCAGTGCGGGCGGTGCCCTTGCTCACCATCATGCCGCTGTGGAGGAACAGCAACAGCTCGGCGGCCGAACGGTTTGTCGTATGTGTCGAGAACAACCAGTCGAGCTTGTCGGTCTCGCTGCGGATATGGTCACGATGCAGCGCCACTCGCGCGACGTAATCGGTCGCCCAGCTTTCGGCGCGGCCTGCCGTGATGACGCCGGCGCCTTCGGGTTCGACGAATTCGATGCGGCCGGAATAGGGAAAGGTCTCTTCGGCCGGATCGACGATCTGCACCAGCGTGCCATGCGCCCCTGATGCGGATAGCCCCACCAGCATGCGTCGTATTTCGGCGATCGGTGACCAGAAATCCGACAGCACCACGATTTCGGCCAGTGCCGACGGCACAAATGACGGGGGCAGGCTGAGGCGCGCCGCGTCATCATGCAGCATGGCCTGCGCCATCTTGTCGATCACCGTGCGGCTCGCGGTTGGATTCATCAGGCCGGGGATACCGACGCGTTCGCCACCGTCGACGAGGAGTTCGGCGAGCGCGAACGTCACGATCAGCGCGCGTTCGAGCTTGCTGTCGCGCACCTGCCGGGACGCAAACGCCATCGAGGGTGAACGATCCGGCCAAAGCCAGACCGTATGGGCGGCCTCCCATTCCTGCTCGCGGACATACAGATGATCGTCGCGCGCCGATCGCCGCCAATCGACGCTCTGCGACGGTTCACCGGAAACGAAACGGCGGTACTGCCAGAAACTTTCACCGGCACCGGCGCGGCGTCGGCCGTGCAAGCCGTGGATTACGTTGGCGGCGATACGACGAGCCTCGAGCACAAGACGCGGCAGCGATGCGGCGAGCGTTCGGCTTTCGCCATCGGCACGTCTGATCGCTGCAATCTCTCCACCTTTGTGCCCGGTCTCTGCCGCCATCAACCGATCCGTGTCTTCAATTGCCGGATAACATCCGAGATGGTGCGCCCTTCGGCGCGCGCGGAAAATGTCAGCGCCATGCGGTGCTTGAGAATCGGCTCGGCCAGGTCGAGCACGTCATCGATCGAAGGAGCCAAGCGGCCGTCGAGCAGGGCGCGGGCGCGAACCGCGAGCATCAAGGATTGGCTGGCGCGGGGGCCCGGCCCCCAGGCGATCAGCTTGCCGGCTTCGCCGCCTTCAGGACCGGGCCGCGCAGAGCGCACTAACGACAGGATCGCCTCCACGACAGAATCTCCGACCGGCAGCCGCCGCACCAGACGTTGCGCGCCGAGCAGGGTCTCGCCATCCATCGCAGCCTTGGCGAGCGTCGCTTCCGCACCGGTGGTTTCAAACAAAATGCGCCGTTCGGCGTCGCGGTCCGGATAATCGACGTCGATCTCCATCAGAAAGCGATCGAGTTGCGCCTCCGGCAACGGATAGGTGCCTTCCTGCTCGAGCGGATTTTGGGTAGCCAGCACGTGAAACGGCTTCGGCAGATCGTGCCGCGCGCCGGCAACCGTTATGTGCTGCTCCTGCATCGCCTGCAGCAGCGCGGATTGCGTGCGGGGG
>JAICIT010000531.1 GCA_025960445.1 Bradyrhizobium sp.
CCCGCGAGCATATCGGTCCACCATTGCAGCCGGATCTCGCCGGCCAACGGTTGGCTTACTACTTCCCTCACACGCGAAATCTCGACATTGAACGCGTAGAGCGCAAGCACCGCGCGGCGCTGCCGGGCCGGTAGAAACAAGCTCGATGCGTAACGGACAAAATCGTGACTGCGCACCAAATCCGCGCAGAATTCGGCAGCCTCGTTATGCGTGTCGGCGCGGCTCATGGCACCGCGATCAGCGCTGCGGCGACACGACGCCGCTCGCCCATCATGATGTTGTAAGTACGAATCGCGGGCCCGGTTTGCATGGCATCGAGCACGATGCTGACCGCGCGCAAGGCTTGACGAAGGTCGGAGGGCGGCCGCCAAACCCCGGAGCCGCTACCAACTATCAAAGTGTCGATGCTGTCAGCGGCGTCAAATACGCGCTGCAATGAGTGCTTATCGATGTCCTCGGGTCGCGTGACCGGCCATGCCCACATCGCATCCGGCAGACACAGCAAAGAGCCGCGATGCGACATCTCGGCAAACGCGAACCCGCCATTGCCGTAGGCCTCAATCGGTGCGGACCTCGGAAGATGCGGCGCGTCCGAGCGGCTCGCCATGATTATTTCTTCGATGGTTTTTCCGGCGCGTCGGCCCGATGGGTGCCGACGCCGAGATAGATCAGGATTGGGGCCGCGATGAAGATCGAGGTGTAGGTGCCGACCAGCACGACGCCGAACATCATGACAGCAGTAAAGCTGTGGATGGCATTGCCTCCAAACAACAACAACGCCAATAGCGCCAGCGTCACGGTCACGTGGGTAATAATCGAACGGGACAGTGTTGAGTTGATGGATTCGTTGAGCAATTGCGGCATCGGCATTTTCTTGTAACGCCGCAGCATTTCGCGGATACGATCGTAGATCACGACCGTGTCGTTCAGCGAATATCCCAGGATCGTCAACAGCGCCGCAATACTGGTCAGGTCGAAATCGACTTGGGAAATCGACATAAAGCCGATCGTCAGTACGATATCGTGGACGTTCGCGATCATAGCACCCAGCGCGAACTGCCATTCGAACCGGAACCATAGATAGATCAGAATGGAAAAGATCGCGAGCATCAGGCCCAGCATGCCGTAAGCCAGCAATTCGCCGGAAACTCGGGGACCGACCACTTCTACGCGCCGGTACTCGACCGCGTCACCGAGAGCGCCGCGGACTTTCTGCACGGCTTCCTGTTGCGCGGCATCGCCTCCCGGCTGCTCGGCCACCCTGATCAGCACTTCGTCCGGCCCGCCGAATTGCTGCAACTGGATGTCACCCAATCCGAGGCCGCCGAGCGTGGCGCGCATTTTCGCGATATCGACGGCACCGGATTTGGACCGGACCTCCATCAGCGTACCGCCTTTGAAGTCGATGCCGAAGTTCAGCCCATGGGTGAAGAACAGCGTGATGGCGAAGATCGAGAGCGCGGCGGAAATCGGAAAGCTGATGCGGCGGAAACGGGTAAAGTCAAAGTGCGTGTTATCAGGCACGATCCGCAGCGACGGCAACCAGCCGAAACAACTGACGACCGTCAGCGCGACGATGAGAGCGCCCAGCCCGATCAGAACCAAATGTGTCACAACGCGCTCCGCAGTTGTTGCGCGAAGCTCATCCCAGCACCGCGGATCATGTTCGTTGCTGCTTTTTCATGGGGTGGCATGATCTGCTACTCCGAAACCGGTATCCACTTTCGGGGCCATACTAAATCGGCACGCCTTGCGGCCGTTTCCAGCGTACCCAGCCCGCCACAATCAGACGGGTAAGCGTAAACGCGGTGAAAACCGTGGTGATGATGCCGATGCCGAGCGTCACGGCGAAGCCGCGCACCGGGCCGGTGCCGATATAGAATAGCACCGCAGCAGCGATGAAAGTGGTGATGTTGGAGTCCAGGATGGTCGAGAGCGCGCGTTTAAAGCCTGCATCGATGGCGGAAATCGCATTACGACCACCGCGCAGCTCTTCGCGGATGCGCTCATAAATCAAAACGTTGGAGTCGACCGCGATACCTACGGTCAGCACGATACCGGCGATGCCTGGCAGCGTCAGCGTCGCATTCAGCAGCGACAGCAAGCCGAAAATCATCGCGACGTTGATCGCGACCGCGATATTGGCGAACACGCCGAACAAGCGATAGGTGACGAGCATGAACACGATCACCATGATCGAGCCCACATAAGCGGCGAGTTCACCTTTTTCGATCGAGTCCTGGCCAAGTCCGGGGCCGACCGTACGCTCCTCGATCACGGTCAACGGCGCCGGCAGAGCGCCGGCCCGCAGCAGGATCGCCAGATCGTTGGCTTGCTGCACCGTGAAGTTGCCCGAGATCTGTCCAGAGCCGCCGGTGATGGGCTCGCGAATGACAGGAGCGGAAATGACTTCGTTGTCGAGCACGATCGCGAAGGGCTGCCCGACATTTTCTGAAGTCGCTTGCGCGAATTTGCGCGCGCCGGACGTGTTGAAACGGAAGCTGACGATCGGCTCGCCCGAGCGCTGGTCGAACCCGGGCTGGGCATCCGTCAAATCGCCACCGGACACGAGGATCTGCTTCTTGATCACATAGGGAATCTTCGGCGAGGTCGAACTCATCAGCACTTCGGAATCCGGCGGTACCTTGCCCTGTTGCGCCTGATCCGGCGGCACGGTCGTATCGACCATGCGGAATTCCATCTTGGCGGTCTTGCCCAACAATTCCTTCAAGC
>JAICIT010000532.1 GCA_025960445.1 Bradyrhizobium sp.
CCGCGGTCCAGCGCGCCGCGAACGACATGATCAGGTAATGCCCAAGACCGGAAGTTTCCGGTACGACCTCACGCCACCCGGCAAGCCCGATGATGTCGATCGCCAACGCCGTTTCCTCGCGGATTTCGCGATGCAGGGCGGCGTGCAAGGTCTCGCCGAATTCCACCCGGCCACCCGGAAAGGAATAATACCCTTTGGCCGGCGCGCGTGCACGGCGCACCAGCAGGATCTTGTCGCCGCGAAAGATTGCCGCACTGACGGCCAACTGAGGATGAGAGGGTTGAAGAGCCGATGATGCTGGCATCAATGCGTCATGATGTAATCGACATCGGCCTCAGAGCCGCCATTGATGATCCCGCCCGCGAGTGCGACCAGCGGCTTGACCCACCCGGTGGCCTGTTCAGCCAGAATGGCCCGGGTCTTGTGCTTGGTGGCTTGGCGCATCGCCGCGCCCACGGCCATCAGGATCGAGGTCATCGCGGAGGTTATGTTGTCGAATTCGGCGCGAATAATGACGTCGGCTGAATTGTATGCCTCGATTGCGAGATCGCGCCCCTTGAAATGGGACGCCATAAAATGCTCGCTATACGTCAGCGGTCGCCAGCTCATGAAATCCTTGGCGCATTCCGGCATCGAGGGAACCATCTCGAGCAGCATGATGGCCTCGTTGAAGTGATTCAGATAGTCACTGGCCAGTCCGGTGCGCGGATTGATGTTCGCGGCACGCAGCCGGGCTGCCCGTGCCGGATCAACGTGCTCCTTGCGCGGCGCTTTATGATTAGCTGGCGTGGATTTTGCGCTTCCTGATTTCATCTTCCGCAGTCTTGATGGTCGGGGTTAAAAGGTACTGAACAGATACCTATCTGGACAATACAATGTGCGGACGCTTCGTCATAACCTCGCCACCGGCGGCCTTGCGGCAGATGTTTGGCTATGCCGAGCAGCCTAATTTCCCGCCCAGGCACAATATCGCGCCGACGCAGCCGATCCCGGTCGTTATTCTCGAGAACGGCGGCAGGCACTTCCGGCTGATGCGTTGGGGCCTGGTGCCAGGCTGGGTCAAGGACTCCAGGGACTTCGCCCTGTTGATCAACGCGCGTGCCGAAACCGTTGTTGAAAAACCCGCTTTCAAGAACGCGATGAAGCGGCGACGCTGTCTGATACCGGCGGACGGCTATTACGAATGGCAAGCTGCCGGAGCCCGAAAGAGACCTTATTTCATCCACCGTCGCGACGGCTTGCCCCTCGGTCTGGCGGGACTGGCCGAAACCTGGATGGGCCCCAATGGTGAAGAGCTCGACACGGTAGCGATCGTCACCGCAGCGGCGAGCGACGATCTCGCATCCCTGCATTCTCGCGTTCCCGTGACGATTGCGCCTGCTGATTTCGAGCGCTGGCTGGATTGTGGCGCGCATGATGTCGGGGAAGCGATGGCGCTGCTGAAGCCGCCGCGCCAAGGCGAATTCGCGTGGCACGAGATCTCCACACGGGTCAACCACGTCGCCAATGACGACGCGCAACTGATCTTGCCCATTACCGATGAGGAGCGCGAACGCGAGCAGTCGATCCCGCTCAAAAAGGCGGCGGTGCGCAAGGTAGCGCCGGCCGCATCCGAGGACGGGCAGGGAAGATTGTTCTGAAGGCACCAAGCCGGCGCAATTCTCCCGCGTAAAATGCCAAACGGTGAGGGCGATGCGTATCCTGTTCAGCGAAAAATATTTATCGCCGCATATTGCAGCAGCAGAATGGTCTTGGCATCCGCGATGCGGCCATCACCAATCATGGTCATCGCTTCACCGAACGGCAATTCCAACACCTCGATGTCTTCGCCCTCCGAGGCGATGCCGCCGCCGTCGCCAACCCTCATCTCGGGTTGGTACTCGGCGACAAAGAAGTGAAGTTTCTCGGTGACCGACCCCGGGCTCATATATGCCTCGAACACGCTCTTGATTTCGCCAAGCCGGTAGCCTGTTTCCTCTTCCGCCTCTGCCCGAATGCGCTGCTCCGGCGTCTTCTCGTCCAGAACACCGGCCGGCGCCTCGATCAGAAGACCATCGTAGCCGTTGACGTAAGTCGCGTAGCGGAACTGCCGCACCAGCACCACCGTCCGGCGCGCCAGGTTGTAAGGCAGCAAAGTCGCCGCATTGCCGCGGTCGTAGGTCTCGCGCTCCAGCTCCTGCCACTCGCCATTGGAGCGCTGCCACGCGAAGGTGGTGGCTTTCAAAATGTAGTGGTCATCGGAGAGCAGGCGGACGTTCTTGATGCGGATGCGGTGCGAAACGGTCATCTGCTTCACAGCACCTTCCCCGGATTCATTATCCCAAGCGGATCGAGCATTGCCTTGATGCTGCGCATCAATTCGATCGCCACTTTATCTTTGACGTGAGGCAGTTCGTCCCGCTTCAGCACGCCGATGCCGTGCTCGGCGGAAATGGAGCCGCCCATTTGCAGCACGATGTCGAACACCACCGCGTTGACCTCATCCCATCGTGCGAGGAAGTCGGCGGCCTCGCTCCCGACCGGCTGGCTGACATTGTAGTGGATGTTGCCATCACCGAGATGGCCGAACGGCACCGGCCGCGCACCGGGAATGAGTTTCACCACTGCTGCATTGGCCTGTTCGACGAAATCAGGCACCGCGACCACCGGCACGGAGATGTCGTGCTTGATCGAGCCGCCTTCCGGCTTCTGCGCCGCTGACATCTCGTCACGCAA
>JAICIT010000533.1 GCA_025960445.1 Bradyrhizobium sp.
CTCGCCAAAAACCATCGAGTAGTCCTCATTGATCGCCCCGGTCATGGCTGGAGTACGCGCGAGCGGCTGGCGGATTCGACTCCGGTGATCCAGGGCAAGATGATCGACGAAGCCTTGCAAAAACTCGGGCTCGGGCCGGTGGTGTTGGTCGTGCATTCCTGGAGCGGCGCGCTCGGCGCCTCGATGGCGCTCACGCATCCTGAGCGCATAGCGGCGCTGGTCATGCTGGCGCCGGTCGCCTACCCGTGGCGAGGCGGTGTTGGATGGTACAACCGGATGATCGCCACGCCACTGATCGGCCCGTTACTCGCTTACACGATCACGCTTCCGCTCGGCATTTTCCTGGCAACGCGCGGTGCGCGCCGCGTATTCCTGCCGCAGATCATGCCGAACGATTTTCTGTCAACCAGCGCAACTCGTTTGCTGCTGCGCCCGCGCGAATTTCTTGCCAATGCTCGGGATCTGGTGACGTTGAAAGATGCGGTAGCCGAGCAGGCGCCGCGCTACGGCGATATCCGGATGCCGACAGTGGTTATTTCGGGCAGTGCGGACAACAGCGTGACAACAAACATTCATTCACGGCCGTTCGCCAAAGCCGCGGCCGACGCAAAGCTGATCGTGCTACCGGACGTCGGTCACGCAATCCCGAATGCCGTACCCGATCTCGTCGTTGCCGAGATCGAAGCTGTGATCGGCAAGCTTACCCGCCGCGAGCCCGCTCCGGCGGTCATCTCCTGATCGCACCTGACAGCGCGAAACTCCTAGATGCGTCTGGCTCGATGCGTCTAGCTCAAGGGTGGGGAGAGAGATTGGCTTGGCACAAGCAAAGCGGTTGCGCGCTCACTTGGTTTTGCCGTCCTTATCGTACTGGGAAATAAACGCCCAGAGATCGTTGATTTCTTTCTCGTTCTTGATGCCGGCGAAAGCCATTTTGGTGCCGGGAATCTTGGCTTTCGGGTCCTTGATGTATTCCTTGAACTGGGCCTCGTTCCAGGTGATGCCGGAGTTCTTGTTGGCATCCGAATAGTTGTAACCTGGCGCCGTGCCGGACTTGCGGCCGTCCAGGCCATTGAGCTCCGGGCCGACTTTGTTCTTGGCGCCTTCGCCGATCGAGTGGCAGGCCATGCATTTGTTGAACGAACTCTTGCCGGCCGCAACGTCCTGCGCCAACACGATAGAGCTGGTGGCCGAGGACATGATTAAAACAAGCGCGCTCAGGGTCAGTTGTTTCATGGTGTGCTCTTGCTAGGGTTTTATGGCGGGGCGACAGTACCGCCGTTGTTGCACGGTCTGCGCGCAATCGACAAGCCATGAACGCGTCGGGCGCTGTCCAGTTGCCTAGTGCTTTTGAATAGGCTGGGTTTCGCGCCGAAAGCTACCCAAAGCCTTCCAGATGTGATTGATTCATCGCTGAAAATCGACGAGCTGAAACATGCTCGGAGGCTGCACCGGCCTGGGAGAATTAAGATGTCCATCATGATGCCGGCCGCCGACCAGACGGTGCTCGACCGCCGCGACGAAATCGTAGCCGCGCTGCGCGCGATCGTGCCCGGCGAGGGCGTAATCGGTACCGCCGCCGAAATGCTACCCTACGAGTCCGATGGCTTGATGGCGTATCGTCAGCCGCCGATGGTGGTGGTGCTGCCTGACACCACCGAGCAGGTGTCGCAGGTTCTGAAGTACTGTTTCCAACAACGCATCAAAGTGGTGCCGCGCGGTTCGGGCACGTCGCTATCGGGCGGCGCGCTGCCCCTGGTTGATGCTGTGCTGCTCGGACTAGGTAAATTCAAGCGCATCCGCGAAATTGATTTCGACAACCGCGTCGTCGTTGCCGAACCCGGCGTGACCAATCTAGCCATCAGCCAGGCGGTCGCCCATGCCGGATACTACTATGCGCCTGACCCGTCTTCGCAGATTGCCTGCTCGATCGGCGGCAATGTCGCGGAGAATTCCGGCGGCGTGCATTGCCTTAAATACGGGATGACGACGAATAATATTTTGGGTTGCGAGATCGTGCTAATCACCGGCGAAATCATCAGGATCGGCGGCAAGTCTGTCGAGGCCGGCGGTTACGATCTGATGGGAATCATCACCGGATCGGAAGGGCTGCTCGGCGTCATTACCGAGGTCACGGTCCGGATCCTTCAGAAGCCGGAAACGGCGCGAGCCCTGATGGTCGGTTTCGCGCAGGTCGAGGCGGCTGGCGAATGCGTCGCGCGCATCATCGGCGCCGGAATCATTCCGGGTGGCATGGAAATGATGGACAGGCCGGCAATCCACGCCGCTGAGGCTTTTGTCCATGCCGGCTACCCGCTCGATGTCGAGGCGCTCTTGATCATCGAACTCGATGGTCCTGGCGTCGAGGTGGATGAGTTGATCAAGCGCGTGGAAAACATCGCGCTGGGCTGCGGCTCGACGACATGTCAGATTTCCACCTCGGAGGCCGAGCGCAACCTGTTCTGGGCAGGGCGAAAGGCAGCATTCCCCGCCGTGGGCCGGATTTCGCCGGACTATCTCTGCATGGACGGTACGATCCCGCGCGGCAAATTACCGGAGGCGCTGGCGCGTATCCGCGACCTCTCGGCAAAATACGATCTTCGGGTCGCCAATGTGTTTCATGCCGGCGACGGCAACCTGCATCCGTTGATTCTTTACGATGCCAACAATCCCGGGGAAATGGCGCGGGCCGAAGCGTTCGGCGCCGACA
>JAICIT010000534.1 GCA_025960445.1 Bradyrhizobium sp.
CATAGGCATCGCCCACGACTTCGACGTTCATGACGAGCAATCCGCGCTCGACCAGCATGGGTACCCTCCGTCACCGAGCAATAATCGCGCGGGTAGGTAGAAGTTCCAATTTTGGGAACGGGATTTTGCAATGCCAAAAAGCATAGCGCATCGGTCCGGAAAATCCGGGCCGATGCGCGTTGGGGAGTGTCTTTTTACCGCTTAGTGGCTGCCGGTCTTTTCAACTCGCCGGCTTAGCCAAAAAATCGTCAGAGACGATAAAGGATCTGGTCGGTCCAGAAGCGCTCGAGGCGATGGAGCGACTTGTTCAGCGTGGCGAACTCGTCATTGGAGATGCCGCCGACCTGCTCCACCGTCTTCACGTGCTTCTGGTAGAGCGCATCAACGATGCGGCGGATTTCCTGGCCCTGAGCGGTCAGGCGGATGCGCACCGACCGGCGATCGACTCGCGAGCGCTGATGATCGAGGAAGCCGAGTTCGACGAGCTTCTTCAAATTGTAGGAGACGTTGGAGCCGAGATAGTAGCCGCGCGTGCGCAATTCGCCCGCGGTCAATTCCTTGTCGCCGATGTTGTAGAGCAACAGCGCTTGCACCGAATTGATGTCGGCGCGACCGCGACGATCGAATTCGTCCTTGATGACATCGAGCAGGCGGCGATGCAGCCGCTCCACCAACGTCAACGCTTCGAGATAGAGCGGCTGCACCGGAGCCTGGCCGGGAACGCGTTCAGCGGTTTCCACCGCCGTTGCAACGGCTTTGATCATGACACTTCCCCTGTTGTCGTTTTATCGACTTATTCGACGAAACTTTTGTCCCGCCTGATAGCCTCAACTTAAGGGGGCCGATTGAACATCGGCTTAAATAAGAGAATAAAGAGATCATGAATTTAAGACAGTGAACCGCGGATTAAGCCCATGGACAAAGGACTTTTCGCAAGCTTTCATTGAGGGTGCGCGCCGCCTGTTCACGCTTCGTCTGCCGTACGTGTTGCATATAGGAACAGCATCGCTCAAATTGGAAACGTCCGCGTAACCGATGTGGCCGGCCCGTTAAAGTGACCGAAAAGTTACCGCAAAAAACACACAAATACTGGACAGCGCCCGGATGAGTTTTGACCGGCTCTGACGCGACCGAGTTGGGCGATCGCGCGCGATCGGTGGCGTTGAGTAAAATTGAAGCGATCTATGGCGGCCGTTCGCGTGCCGCCATCCAGGCCAGCGCGAGATACGCTCCAAGCATCAACGCCTCGAGCGCGACAACCGTAAGGCTGCCGCCATAAATTGCAGGAAACATCAGCTCGATGATTGCCATCGAAACCACGGTGGTTAGCCACACCACCGCGCCCCACGGGGTCGCAAGCCAAAGCCCGACCGCTGCGACTAGTTCGATCACTGCGAAATAGACGGTTGCGGTCTGCCAGGCCATCGGCTGGCTTTCAAAGGCTTCTTCCTCTCCTCCGATAAAGCCGGTGACCTGCGCCCAATGGTAAAGGCCCTTGGTGACGGAAATGACAGCCATGATGCGCAAAAACAGGACCAGCCGCCGCGTCCATACGTTCTGGTCGGATTCGATTCGTTCCGACGAAATCGCCGCCGCCGACATGGCGCCATCCCGCGACGGATCGCGCGAGGGGATTTCAGACATGCGGATTGTCCATCAGCTTCAACATGCCTCCATTTCCAGCAGTCATGACCTCTCGGCGTGGCAAAATCAATTGGAGAGCTGAGTCTCGCGTGTGGTCAAGGCTTCCGTGACGAGCACGGCGCAGGCGTGCTAGACTCGGAGACGCTGGCGTCAGGAGAAACAGGCAAATGGCGATCAAATTCGGGCGGCCGATCGAAATGCGCGATGCGCCGCGCCGCGACGCGGCGCTAGCCGCCCCTTCCCTCGATCTGGTGGTTCGCCCCCGTCGCAATCGAAAGGCGGAATGGGCGCGCCGGTTGGTGCGGGAAAATGTTCTGACCACTGACGACCTGATTTGGCCGCTGTTCGTGGTCGACGGCCACAACAAGCGCGCGGGCGTCGCATCGATGCCCGGCGTAGAACGATTGAGCGTCGATCAGGCGGTGCGCGATGCCGAACGCGCGGTGAAGCTGAACATCCCGTGCATCGCGCTGTTCCCTTACACCGAACCGAGCCTGCGCGATGAGCAGGGCTCGGAGGCCACTAATCCCGACAATCTCGTCTGCAAATCGGTGCGCGCGATCAAGAAAGAATTCCCGGGACTCGGCGTGCTTTGCGATGTCGCGCTCGACCCTTTTACCAGTCATGGACATGACGGGCTGATCGAGGACGGCAGAATTCTCAACGATGAGACCGTGGCGGTATTGGTGCGGCAGGCACTGGTTCAGGCCGAGGCCGGCTGCGACATCATCGCGCCCTCTGACATGATGGACGGCCGGGTCGGCGCCATACGCGCCGGACTCGATGCCGCCGGATGGCTTGACGTGCAGATCATGTCCTACGCGGCGAAATATGCTTCCGCGTTCTACGGTCCATTCCGTGACGCGATCGGTTCGGCCAAGACGCTGACCGGCGACAAGCGCACCTATCAGATGGACAGCGCCAATTCCGAGGAGGCGCTGCGCGAAGTCGAACTCGACATTGCCGAAGGCGCCGACATGGTGATGGTCAAGCCGGGCATGCCTTATCTGGATGTGCTGCAGCGGGTCAAAGCGACATTCGGCATGCCCAC
>JAICIT010000535.1 GCA_025960445.1 Bradyrhizobium sp.
CGGCAAAGCCTCGCGCTCCGCCAGCAACTGCTGGACCAGCGGGCGATCGGCTTCCTTTAGCGTGTCGCGACGATGCTGCAGAGCTTCAAACACGCGTTCGGCACGGCTTAACAGGTCATCCATCCAGCGCTGCACGTCGGCAGACGCAGTGGGTTCCGGGACGAAATCACTGGAGTTGCTGTTGCCGGCCAGCGCCAGGTGCATCTCGGCGACACGCTTTCCGATTTGCGACATGTACCGCAGATAGGGAACCTGCTCCTCGCTCTCGCCCGGATGTTCGCTTGGCGGCAACAGGCGCTGCTCGTCGACGAAACGGTCCAGATAAGCAGATGTTACGGTCCACGCGTCGCCCTGATTTTCAACAAAGGCATGAACGATCGCGATCGCGTGTTGCTTCTCGCTCTCGATAAGTTCCACGCCGCCCAGCAGCGCCGGCGTATTGGCAAAGCCGGCGACTTCGGTGAGGAAGCGGCCCATTTCGATCTCCGGATTGATGCCGGACTCGAGCTTGCGATAGACTTTCACCACGTATCGGTTGTCGACCAGCGCCGTGCTGTTGGATTGCTCGGTTTCAACGGCCCGAACATGCTCCGGCGGCTTGATAGCCTCATCGGACAACCGCCTCGTCGGCCGGAATTCGAGTCGCAAGCCATTTTCCTCAATGGTTAGCGATTGCCGCAGATTGCGCAGCAGAAGCGCGATGAAGATCGGGTCGCTCGCAACGTCCAGAAGCGTTCCTTCCCTCGCGCCTTGCCGCACGGCCGCGAATGCGCGAGGGTTGTAACGCTCGCGATCGAATCGCACCCATTCGATCCGCATCGGCAAGACGTATCGCCCGGGGGCGCCGTGCTGGCTTGCTTCAAAGAACGCAAGCCATGGTTTGTTGTCGCCGATGTCGCAGAAGGGGACCGCCGAGATCAGCTTTGGATGAATGGCCTTGGGAGAGCGCTCCGGATACCAGCGGCTTCTCGCCAGAAATCCCGGCAATACGTCACGTTCGAACACGCTGCGAGTGCGGGCGAGCGAGACCCAGGTCGAGCCCAGCGGTACTACCAGCGTTTCGAATTCCGGCACCACGGAAGGCGCCACATGCTCCGACTTCTCACGCTCCTGAAGCTTGAACCAGTAGAAGCCGTACGGCGCCAACGTGATCATGTATGGCAACTCGCCGATCGCCGGAAAGCGCGTGCGGCCGAGCATTTCCAGCGGGACTCGCTCCTTCCAGGCCGAGAGATCGAGTTCGGTCGCCTGGGCCGATCGGGACAGATTGGCGACGCAGAGGATCGCCTCATCGCGATACTGCCTGATGTAAGCCAGCACCGCCCGATTGGCCGGACGGATAAACGTCATGGTGCCGCGTCCGAATGCCAGGCTGGATTTGCGTACCGAGATCAACCGTTTTGTCGCGCTCAGCAGGGAGGAGAGGCTGCGCGACTGAGCCTCGACGTTGACAGCTTCATAGCCGTACACCGGGTCCATGATCGTCGGCGCATAAAGCCGCGCCGGGTCGGCGCGCGAGAAGCCACCGTTGCGGTCAGGGGTCCATTGCATCGGCGTGCGCACGCCATTGCGGTCGCCGAGATAAATGTTGTCGCCCATCCCGATTTCGTCGCCATAATAGATGATCGGGGTACCCGGAAATGACAGCAATAGCGAATTCATCAATTCGATCTTGCGGCGATCGTTGTCCATCAGCGGTGCCAGCCGCCGGCGAATCCCGACGTTGATCCGTGCCCGGGGATCGTTGGCATAGGTGGACCACAGGTAATCGCGCTCGACGTCGGTGACCATTTCCAGCGTCAATTCGTCGTGGTTGCGCAGGAACAGGGCCCACTGACAATTGCTCGGTATATCGGGGGTCTGACGCAGGATGTCGGTGATGGGAAAACGGTCTTCCTGCGCAAGCGCCATGTAGATCCGCGGCATCAACGGGAAATGATAAGCCATGTGGCATTCATCACCCTTGCCGAAATATTCCTGCACGTCCTCGGGCCATTGATTGGCTTCCGCCAACAAAACCTTGCCCTTGGCGTAAGCATCCAGTTCGGCGCGCAGCTTCTTGATGATCTCGTGGGTCTCGGGAAGGTTCTCGTTGTTGGTGCCGTCGCGCTCGCAGAGGTAGGGAATGGCATCGAGACGGAATCCATCGACGCCGGCGTCGAGCCACCGCTTCATCACCTGAACGATCGCGCTGACGACGCGGGGGTTATCGAAATTGAGATCAGGCTGATGCGAGAAAAATCGATGCCAGTAGAATTGACCGGCTTCGGGATCCCAGGTCCAGTTCGACTTCTCGGTGTCGGTGAAAATAATCCGGGTACCCAGATATTTCTGGTCGGTATCGCTCCAGACGTACCAGTTGCGCGCGCTGGACTTCCGGTCGCTGCGCCGGGCTCGCTTGAACCAATTATGCTGATCGGAGGTGTGGTTGATGACCAACTCGGTGATAACCCGCAAGCCGCGCCGCTTGGCTTCGACGATGAAGCGCCTGAAATCCTTCATGGTGCCGAAATCTGGATTAATGGCGCCGTAGTCGGCGATATCGTAGCCGTCATCCCGGCCGGGCGACGGGTAGAACGGCAACAGCCACAGTGTCGTGACCCCGAGATCCTGCAGGTATCCGAGCTTCTCGGTCAATCCGGCGAAATCGCCGATGCCATCATTGTTGCTGTCGGCAAATGCCTTGACGTGAAG
>JAICIT010000536.1 GCA_025960445.1 Bradyrhizobium sp.
CCACGTCAGCGACCTGGCGCAAGCGCATCGCGCGGCGCTGGCCTACCTGCGCGGCGGCGGAGCCTCGGTGACCCTGAACTGCGGCTACGGACGCGGTTATTCGGTGCTGGAGACGATCGAAGCCGTGCGGCGCATCTCCGGGCGCAATTTCGCGGTTCAGCATGGTCCGCGCCGCCCCGGCGACATCATGGCCATGATCGCGGATACTTCCCGGCTGCGCGCGGCACTGGACTGGACGCCGCAATACGAGGACCTTGAGACCATCGTCGCGCATGCGCTGGCGTGGGAACAGAAACTCGTTCGCGAGCGCCAAAGCGAGTTGCAGCGCGCCACCTCCGCGTAGATTCTCGTCGGGCGCAAGTCCTGATTTGACTTGAAAAACCGCGATATAGCGGGCAAGGAGGCATTTCGCAGCTGCCGGACGGCGGGTGATTTGCCCCTTCCGTCGATGGAACGCGGATGACCGAAATTCCCACCAAAATCAGCGACGATCCCTATGGCGCCGCGATCCTGATTCGCCGCCTGGTTACTGAGCAGGGAGTGGCCTACTGGCGCCGCTACGTCGTTGCGTTCGTGCTGATGGGGGTCTCGGCCGCAGCAACCGCGGGCTCCGCCTGGATTCTCGGCCAGGTCATCAACAAGGCCTATGTCGATAAGGATGTGCGCGGCATCGCGCTGCTGTCGGGTATCACCGTCCTGATTTTCATCCTCAAGGGCGCGGCGACTTACGGACACCAGGTTATCCTTTCGAAGATCAGCAATGCCATTTTGGCCAACAACCAACGCCGGCTGTTCGCGAAGCTGATGAACGAAAGCGTCGCCTTCTTCTCGGAGCGCCATTCGTCGGAATTTCTGGCGCGCCTGACATCGGGTGCGAACTCGGTGGCGCAGGTGCTGAGTCTGCTGGTCAACGCGCTCGGCCGCGACGTTTTGCTGCTGATCGGATTGGTCGCGGTCATGCTGATGCAGGATCCCTATATGGCCCTGCTTGGATTCCTGGTAGCGCCACCGGCAATGCTGGTGCTGCGCAAGCTGGTGAAACGAATCAAGGGTCTGGCGCACAACCAATTCACCGGCACCGCCGACATTCTGGAAACCATGCAGGAATCCGTGCAGGGCATCCGGACGGTCAAGGCGTTCACGCTCGAGCAGACCATGCGCGAGCGCATCGACGCCAGCATTGCAGCCGTCGAACGGAACGCCAACAAAATGGCGCGCGTCTCCAACCGCTCCAGCCCGCTGATGGAAACGCTAGGCGGTCTCGCGGTGGCGGGTGGCCTGATGTATGGCGGCTACAGCGTGGTCGCGATGGGCGCAACGCCGGGACAGTTCTTTTCATTCCTGACCGCGTTCCTGATGGCCTATGAGCCGGCCAAACGCCTGGCACGGCTGAACATCGAATTGAACAGCAATCTGATCGGCGCCCGCAAACTGCTGGAAATCGTCGATAGTCCCTCGAGCGAACCGTTGGAGGACGATAATCCGGCGCTGAGACTGACGGACGCGCGGGTGGAGTTACGCAACGCGACATTCGCGTATCGGGCGAACGAACCGGTCATCAACCGCATGAGCTTCGTGGCCGAGCCCGGCAAGGTGACCGCGCTGGTTGGGCCGTCGGGCGGCGGAAAATCGACGGTGCTTGCGCTTTTGCTGCGGCTCTATGAACTCGGCGAGGGCGAGATCCTGATCGACGGACAGTCGATTTCCAAGGTGTCGCGGCGATCGCTGCGCGAGCAGACCGCCTATGTCGGACAGGACGTTTTTCTGTTCCGCGACACCATCGCCGCGAATATCGCATTCGGCAAGGTCGGCGCCACCGAAGCGCAGATCATGGCAGCCGCGAAGGCAGCCTGCGCACACGAATTCATCATGGGCTTTCCCCAAGGCTACAATACGCCTGTGGGCGAACACGGAACGCAACTGTCGGGCGGACAACGGCAGCGCATCGCGGTGGCGCGCGCCCTGGTGAAGAATGCGCCGGTTATCCTGCTCGATGAAGCGACCGCGGCATTGGATTCGGAATCCGAGCAGCAGGTGCAGGAAGCCATCGAGCATCTTTGCCAAAACCGCACCACCATCGTGATTGCGCATCGGCTGCATACCATCATGCATGCCGACGCCATCCTGGTGGTTGAGGGCGGCGAGATCGTCGAGCGCGGCCGGCACGAGGATCTCCTGCGCCGCGGCGGCCGTTACGCGTCGTTCTTCCGGATTCAGCATCGCGATGCCGGCCCTCTTGCGCTGGCGCCGGTCAGCGCAACCGCCTAACAGCTACAACAGAAGTTTTCGCCTCAAACCCGCCGAGGGCCCTTCATGAACGCCACGTCCTTTGTCATTCCATCCCCGCCGCAAGCTTCGCTCGCCGTCGCCGGCGACAGCAAATCGTTTCCTGTTCGGCGCATCTGGTGCGTCGGGAGGAATTATCTCGAGCACATCCGCGAAATGGGGAATGACGAACGCGCGCCGCCGTTTTTCTTCGCCAAGCACGCCGACATGCTCGAGCCTGATGGCGCCACCATTCCCTACCCTCCGCTGACCAAGGACCTGCATCATGAGGTCGAGTTGATCGTGGCCATGAAGAGCGGAGGGCTCAATATCTCTGCCGAGAAGGCGCTCGATCACGTCTATGGCTACGCGGTGGGGATCGATCTCACCCGCCGCGACCTGCAATTGGCCGCGCGCAAAAAGGAGCG
>JAICIT010000537.1 GCA_025960445.1 Bradyrhizobium sp.
ATCGCTCTGTGGGATGAGCGACTCTCTACCGCTGCGGTCGAGCGCGAATTGATCGGGCTGGACATGAGCCGCGCCCGCCGCGCAAAGGTGATCGACGAGCACGCCGCAATCTTTATTCTTCAGGGTGCGCTGGATCGCCTCACAAAGCTGCGCTCACTGAGCTGAACGGAATTCGGGTTAGACCGTCAACTCGAGCCCGCGATCAGCATGGTCTGCCCCACCGCAGCCAGATTGTTCAGTCCATGCAAGAAAATCGTCAACCAGGTCGATTGGTAGCGATAGCGGAGATAACCCAGTAGAAGGCCGATCGAAAACACCTCGCCAAAGAAGAACCAGTCATACTGGAGGTGCAGCGAGGTCCACACGACCGAGGACAGCAGGATTGCGCCCCCGGGTCCAAGAGACGATTCCGACCAACCCCGGTATAGAAATCCGCGCGCGAACAATTCCTCCGAGACGGGGGCGGCGACGCAGAAAGCGACCACCAGCAGCCATAGCGCCCCATCGGCACGGGCCGAACGCAGCACGTCCGTCATGAAACCGGGCGCAACCTCGCGACCGGCCGCTCGCGACAACCCATCCCAAGCGATCACCAGGGCGGCGAGCGCCAATGTACCGATGATGAAATTGATCCACGACGTCCCGCGCAGCGCGAGGTATTCGGCGAACGGCGTGCCCGTGGTTCGAATCGCGAGCCATAATGCGGCAAGCACAGCAGGCAGTCCGGTAATGACAGAAAGCGAAATCGTCAGCCCGCCGCCGACGACACGGATCGCGGCGGCCGCCATGTCAATCGACCCCTCCGAGCGCAACAGGAACCATCCCACGACCGCCATCTGGCCCGCGAACATCGCGGCGAACACGATCAGGCCCCAAAAAGCGGTGCCCCAAAATTTCCAGATGCGCGGCGCGCGCTGAACGGGGATGAGCGATGGCGGGCTGGCTGCGAGGTCAGTATTGAGGGAGTCCATCGACTGCTTTCAAAATTTGCAAATTCAGGGCAGCGCGCGCTCCAGCAAGCCCCTGATATCGACAGGTGCCAAATCAACGGCGCCATACATACTGCCGTGATTCAGCGCAAGTCTTGTCCGCGCGAACAATTCGGCGTGATGCGGCGACACCGCATTCAGCGCGGCCGCAGCCGCGAGTAGCGCCAGCTTCTCCACCGCGAGCCGCGCAACGCGCTCTGAGTCCGGCCTGCCGAACGCGTTGCCGATGAAGCTCACGGCATCGGCAGTGCCGGGCAGACCTGCGCTTTGCTTTGCGAGATCTTGCAGAACCGCCGTCGCGGCATCGAGCTCGCGCGACAATGCCCGCAACACGTCCAGGCACATCACATTGCCCGAACCTTCCCAAATCGCATTCACCGGCGACTCGCGGTAATGCCGCGCGAGAATGCCCTCTTCGACGTAACCGTTCCCACCCAGGCACTCCATCGCCTCGTAGAGAAAACCGGGCGCGCTTTTGCATACCCAATATTTGATCGCGGGCGTCAACAGCCGCATGTAGGCAGCTTCGCCCTGACTGCCTGGCGCCTGATCGAACGAGCGGCACAACCGCATCACCACCGCAATCGAAGCCTCGACATGCAGCGCCATGTCCGAAAGCACCGCCTGCATCAGCGGCTGGTCCGCCAAATGTTTCTGAAACACACTGCGAAATCTCGTGTGATGCAACGCATGGGCGAGGCCTGATCGCATCAGGCCGGCGGAAGCGATCGCGCAATCCTGGCGCGTTAGCTGCACCATCTGGATGATGGTGCGGATGCCCTTGCCCTCGTCGCCGACGAGCACGCCATAGGCGTCCACGAATTCTACTTCGGAAGAGGCATTGGATCGGTTGCCGAGCTTATCCTTGAGCCGCTGGAAATAGATCGAGTTGACCGACCCATCCGGCCTGAAGCGCGGCATGAAGAAACAGCTTAATCCCTCATCGGCTTGCGCAAGCACCAGAAACGCGTCGCACATCGGCGCCGACATGAACCATTTGTGCCCGGTGATGCGATAGCCCTCACCATCGCGTACCGCGCGGGTCATGTTGGAGCGCACGTCGGTGCCGCCCTGTTTCTCCGTCATTCCCATGCCCAGCGTCATGCCACGCTTGGACCACCAGGGCGCGAAAGTCGGATCGTAAGCGCGCGTCGAGATCACAGGCATCACTTTCGCGAGCAGATCCGGCGAGACCGCCAATGCCGCAACCGAAGCACGCGTCATGGTGATCGGGCACAAATGGCCGGTTTCAACCTGCGCGGCCATGTAGAACTTCGCCGCCCGGACCACTTCCGCCGCGCCGCCGGCTGGGTTGCCTTGCGCAGTCCATGTCGAATTGTGAATGCCCGCATGAGCGCTGCGCGCCATCAGTTCGTGATAGGCAGGATGAAATTCGACCTCGTCACGCCTGTTGCCGCGAGAATCGAACGTACGAAGCTTGGGCGTATTCTCGTTGGCTATACGCCCGCGCGCCGCCATCGCCGCCGAGCCCCAGTGCTGGCCGAACTCCGACAATTCCTTGCCGGCAGCCGCCCCGCCATTGGCCGCGACAGCGTCGCTGAGAGGCCGATCCATCGCAAACAGATCGACCTCTTCGAACGGCGGCGATTGATTGAGCACCTCGTGGGTCGCAAACGTCGCCTGGGCCATGGGCGCTTCCCTTGCTGAATCGGATTCCCGCACAT
>JAICIT010000538.1 GCA_025960445.1 Bradyrhizobium sp.
CCTATGATGTGATCGTGCTGCCGGTGCTCGGCTAAGACTCCGTCCGGAACCCCACTATTCGGCCGCTGGCCTGCTTTTCACAAGATTCTCATAGTTCGGAAATCGGGTGGCGTGGGCCACGGCGATTTGCGAATATTGCGGCCATGAAATCAACCGCGAAAGTCATGGTTCATACGGTAGCGTCGTCCGATATCGTGGCGCGCGTCGGCGCAATCGACTGGCAGGAAACCGGCCGCGATCTCGACGCGCAGGGCTGTGCCGTTCTCAAGGGATTCCTTCCGGCCAGGGAATGCCGCGCGCTCGCTGCGCTTTACGCCGATGACCGTCACTTCCGTAGCCGAGTGGTGATGGCACGTCACGGCTTCGGGCGCGGCGAGTACAAGTATTTCTCTTATCCTCTACCCGAATTGATCGCGCAGATCCGGCCGGTGCTCTACGCGGGCTTGCGAGATGTGGCCAATCGCTGGAACGAAGCGATGGGCATTGACATCCGATATCCCGAGACTCATGAGGCATTCCTGAAGCGCTGCCATGCGGCCGGCCAGACCAGGCCGACGCCGTTGCTCCTGCAATATGAAGCCGGCGACTACAACTGCTTGCACCAGGACCTCTACGGTGAGCACGTGTTCCCTCTGCAAGTTGCGATCCTGTTGTCGGAGCCGGGACACGATTTCACCGGCGGTGAATTCGTGCTGACCGAGCAGCGCCCGCGCATGCAGTCGCGGCCCGAAGTGGTACCGCTCGCGCAAGGCGACGCGGTAGCCTTCGCTGTGCATTTCCGGCCAGTCCGGGGGACGCGCGGAAACTATCGCGTTAATCTCCGGCATGGCGTAAGCCGGATCCGCTCCGGTCATCGTCATACCCTCGGTGTGATCTTTCACGACTCGAAATGAGTGACGTAACTTGGCTGCCGATCTGCTCGAGAGTGTCCCCGATGTTCGTCCCGCTGAGGAGGTGATCGCCGAGGGCGCGGTGTTGCTGCCCGGTTTCGCCAGGACCATTGAAGTCGAATTGCTCGAGGCGCTGCGCGCGATCATCGAGCAGTCGCCGTTTCGCCACATGACCACACCCGGGGGCCATCAGATGTCGGTCGCGATGACGAATTGCGGCGGATTCGGCTGGGTTACGGATCGCAGCGGATATCGGTACGACCCCAACGATCCCCAATCGGGCAAGCCATGGCCGCCGATGCCAGGCGCGTTCCGCGAGTTGGCGCGCGCAGCGGCCGATCGCGGCGGGTTCGGCGGCTTCGCCCCGGATGCATGTCTGGTCAACCGCTATCAGCCGGGCGCGCGCATGTCCCTGCATCAAGACCGGGACGAGAACGATTTCAGCGCCCCGATCGTCTCGGTGTCGTTGGGGCTGCCCGCCACATTCCTGTTCGGCGGATTGAAACGAAGCGACAAGCCGCGCCGGTTTCGGCTGGAGCATGGCGACGTCGTCGTGTGGGGCGGGCCGACACGGCTTGCGTTTCATGGGGTCGCGCCGCTGGCGGAGGGCGAGCACAGCCTGCTCGGGCGCCAGCGCATCAATCTGACGTTTCGCAAGGCGCGCTGAATCGCATTCTCACAGCTCGTGGCCTAGGTTCTCTAGCCGGTCGAGAAACGGTTGTTGGCTGGCGAGAATCTTTTTGCGGGCGAGGGGAAGGTCGAACCATTCGGCGCGATCAATCTCGGGAATGTGGATAATGCGGCCCGTTCGAGGCGGCCATTCGATCGGAACTTGGTTGCTTCGCACATTGGCTACGTCCAGCGCACCTTTCGCCGCATAACCGATGACCGTTTTGCCGCCGCGCTGGCGCAACTGTCCAAGAGGCTGCAGCGGGCCCGTCAACTCGACGCCGAGTTCCTCAGCGAACTCCCGACGCGCTACGGCTTCCGGATTTTCGCCCTCAAGGAATTCGCCTTTCGGGATCGACCACGCGCCGAGATCGCGGTTGCGCCAAAAAGGCCCACCCGGGTGCACGAGAAGTACTTCGATGCCGGTATCACCATGTCGGTACATCAGGATACCCGCGCTGATCCTGGGCATGCAGTGGGCTCGGGATGAATGAGGACGAAAAATCCATTGTTTAATTCAGCAGACGCAAGGCAAATATGAAATGCGCCGGCTTCCATCGGTCGATTCCACCGAACGCATCTTACCGGATCGGATGACAAAGTCGGGCAGCGAACTTATTGCATGCCAAACCTTGCAGGGCTGTATCCCGAGCGCGGTGCCGATGATCTAACTCAAAGCGATCTCGCGGTGCGGCATGATCGAATTGAGGGACCCGCGCCGCCCGTTCAAAGTTAGTTTCTGGAAAGGTGCGGGGCGTTGCAAGCTCGGAGCCTTCGTCATGGCTTTCGCCTCGAGAAAAGGCCATTCCGGCGAGGTCGATTCGTTTGCCGCGCTGCGCAATGAGATGGTCGATCGCGATATAGCTGCGCGGGGCGTGCGCGACGAACGCGTGCTTGGAGCGGTGCGAAAAGTCCCGCGCGAGTTGTTCCTGCCGGAGGGACTCCGTGAATTCGCTTACGAGGACTCACCACTCCCGATTGGCGCGGACCAGACCATTTCCCAGCCCTATATTGTGGCCTTCATGGCGGAATCTTTGATGCTCAGGGGTGGGGAGAGCGTGCTGGAGATTGGCGCCGGTTCTGGTTATGCGGCGGC
>JAICIT010000539.1 GCA_025960445.1 Bradyrhizobium sp.
AGATCGGACAGCAGGAAAATCTCATGCTTTTTAGCAAACGCCACAAGATCTTTGTAGAAATCCAGGCTCGCGACGTAGGCCGTCGGGTTCGATGGATAACAGACGATGATGGCGAGCGGCTTCGGAATTGAATGAACGATCGCACGCTCCACCGCTTCGAAGAATTGCGGCGTCGGCTCGGATGGAACTGACCGTATCACCCCGCCAGCCATCAGAAATCCAAACGCGTGGATCGGATAACTTGGATTCGGACACAGCACCACATCGCCCGGAGCGGTGATCGCCTGGGCTACGTTAGCAAAGCCTTCCTTTGAACCCAGAGTGGCAACGATCTGTGTCTCGGGGTTGAGCTTCACGCCGAAACGCCGGTCGTAATACGCCGCCTGCGCCCTTCGCAGCCCTGTAATTCCGCGCGACGCGGAGTAGCGGTCGGTCCGCGGCTTGCCGAGTGTTTCCTTCAATTTTTCGACGACATGAGGCGGCGTGGGTAAATCTGGATTACCCATTCCGAGATCGATGATGTCGGCGCCAGCATTCCGTGCCGCCGCCTTGGCCCGGTTAACTTGCTCGAACACGTAAGGCGGCAACCGCCGAATGCGGTAGAATTCTTCCATGGACCTTGCTCCGAGCAGGGCAGAATCGCCGATCTTCCGCAGTTTCGAACCCGAATTCGGCTTCGTCCACAAAGCACCGCTAAATCAGGGATTTAACGCGAGCTCAGGCGCGGCTTCGGCACATCGCCCTGATTGGCAGTTGAATTGCAATTCTTTTAGCACGGACGAACGGCTGCGCCACTGTGTCAGCTCATTTTGCGGCGGAGTCTTTCGCGGCGGCGGCCGAGGCCTGCCGGTCCCGGGCCGCGACCAATTCCGCCTCTATTTTGGCCCGCTCTGCTGCATCCATGGCGGCTTCTTCGCGGTCGGGCGGAAGATCGTGAACCGGAAGGTAGCTGCCTGCCTCCTTCGGACGCGGCGGCGCGTCTGTGGGCGTACCGACCAGCGGCAGATCGGCGATCGAACTCGAGCAGCCAGCCAGCGCAACGGCTGATGCCAGCAACGCTCCGAAGATCAATGCGCGCCTTTGATCAACCGGCATGCTTTCCCATTCGCCCCGCGATGCCTGGCGCAGTTTTCATCAACGACTGCTCAAACCATTATCGCCTGAAACGATTAAGGCCAGAGCAAGTGATACGACTGCTGAGGCTTCAATATGACGGAACAAAGATGATTATCGCACTGCAGCACGGCACTTTCGCAATTAACCTCGAAGCAGGCGCGATCGACCAATTCGGTGACGAACTTGAACTGATTCTATAGTGTGGCCGTCATGAGCGACGTCTTAATTGCAAGCCAGACAGAAAAGAAATTTGATCCGGAAGCTTTCGCGATGAACCTCGCGCGAGCGATGGAAAGCAGTGGACGCGCGCTCGCGGCCTACCTGAAGCCGCGTCAAACCGGCGAACTCAGGGAAAACCCGCCCGCCGAACTCGCCGAGGTAGTCAAAACCTTCAGCGCTGTCGCTGAATATTGGGTTTCGGATACCGAGCGATTGGCGGAACTACAGAAGAACATCGGGACGGCCTACCTCGAACTCTGGGGCTCATCGGTGCGCCGTCTGGTTGGCGAGGAAGTGCCACGGGCGATCGAACCCTCACCGCGTGACAAACGCTTCAGCGATCCCGAATGGAAATCGAACCATTTCTTCGATTTTTTGATGCAGCTTTATCTCCTGACCACGCAATGGGCACACGATCTGGTTCGCAACGCCGAAGGACTCGATGCGCACACCCGCAAAAAGGCTGAATTCTACGTCCAGCAAATCACGAACGCTTTGTCGCCCTCCAATTTCATTCTGACCAATCCGGAAGTATTGCGCGAAACGCTGGCGACCAGCGGCGACAATCTGCTTCGCGGCATGCAGATGCTCGCCGAGGACATCGAGGCCGGCCGCGGCAACCTGCGAATTCGGCAGTCTGACCCCGCCAACTTGGTGGTCGGGGTCAACATGGCGACGACTCCCGGCAAGGTAATTTTTCAAAACGAGCTGATGCAGTTGATCCAGTACGAGCCGACAACGGAAAGCGTACTGCGCACACCCCTGTTGATCGTTCCGCCATGGATCAACAAGTTTTACATCCTCGACCTCAAGCCAGAAAAATCGTTCATCAAATGGTGCGTCGATCAAGGCATCACGGTTTTCGTGATCTCGTGGGTGAATCCGGATGCAAGGTTGGGACACAAAACCTTCGAAGATTACATGAAGGAAGGTCCGCTGGCGGCGATGGGTGTCATCGAGCAGGCCACCGGCGAGATGAAAGTCCACACCATGGGCTATTGCGTGGGCGGCACCCTGCTCGCCTCGACCCTGGCGTGGCTCGCAGAAAAACGGCGCGTGCGCGTCACCTCGGCAACTTTCCTGGCTGCCCAGGTCGATTTCACGCACGCCGGCGATTTGCTGGTGTTTGTCGATGAAGACCAGATCTCGGCGCTCGAGCGCGACATGCAGACCTCAGGAGTGCTCGAAGGCGGCAAGATGGCAATGGCATTCAACATGCTGCGCTCCAATGACCTGATCTGGTCTTACGTGGTCAGTAATTATCTCAAGGGGCAACCGCCGTCGGCGTTCGACCTGCTGCACTGGAACTCAGATGCGAC
>JAICIT010000540.1 GCA_025960445.1 Bradyrhizobium sp.
CCAGGAAGATCCAGAGGAAGCACGGGGTGAAAGTGACCCAGGTCGCAAGCAGTCCGCCAAGCGTACCCGCCAGCATCGGCGACAGCGTGCCGGGATCGCGGTAGGCGGCCATGAAGCCGACGAACTGCAGCACCATGATCAGCGGCCCCGGCGTAGTCTCGGCCATGCCCAGCCCGTCGAGCATTTCGCGCGGGCCTAACCAATGATAGTGCTCGACTGCCTGCTGCGCGACATAGGCCAGCACCGCGTAGGCGCCTCCGAAAGTCACCATCGCCATTTTACTGAAGAACAGCGCAATCTGACTGAACACATTATCCTGGCCGAAGGCGATCAGGAGCGCGCAGA
The DNA here is from genome assembly GCA_025960445.1 of Bradyrhizobium sp. Taxonomy (GTDB): domain Bacteria; phylum Pseudomonadota; class Alphaproteobacteria; order Rhizobiales; family Xanthobacteraceae; genus Bradyrhizobium. Next base: position 346 of record JAICIT010000540.1, read on the forward strand.
CCGGCACCAGCCACAGCACAAGCCATATGGCGCTGACCTTCAGCGCTCGCGGCACACTGGGCCGGACGTGGTCAGGCAATTCCTCGCCGAGCATGCTGTCGACTGCGGCCGCATTTTTGCCATCGCCGTGCGGCACGGCCGCGAATTCCGGGCGCGCGGTTTTGGCGCCGAAATATCCGATGAGGCCGGCGCCGATGATGATGATCGGAAACGGAACGTCGAAAAAGAAGATGGCGATGAATGCGATCGCCGCCAGCGCGACCATGATGCGATTGCGTAGCGCGCGTTTGCCGACGCGGACCACGGCTTGAATGACGATCGCGAGCACAGCGGCCTTCAATCCGAAGAACAATGCCTCGATGAAGCCGACCTTGCCGAAAGCGGCATAGATGTAGCTCAGCCCCATGATCGCGACGATGCCGGGCACAATGAATAAGCCCCCGGCCATGATGCCGCCCGCCGTCCGGTGCAAAAGCCAGCCGATGTAGGTGGCAAGCTGCTGCGCTTCCGGACCCGGCAGCAGCATGCAGTAGTTTAGCGCGTGCAGAAATCGGCTTTCGGAAATCCAATTCTTTTCCTCAACCAGAATGCGGTGCATCACCGCAATCTGCCCGGCCGGGCCCCCGAAACTCAGCAGGGCCACCCTTAGCCACACCCGAAAGGCTTCGCCAAGGCTGATGCCGTGACCGGCACCAGGTTTGTAATTAGTCTCTGTTGCGGTGATTTCGATCACGACTTTGCCTTGCTGGATGGCCAGTTGTGCGTTTCACCAGTCGCATCACGGCACCACCGGTAGAACGCATCGTAAAGTGCGATGCCGGCTTCGAGCTGCTCGAGATCGTCATCGTACATCCGGGACAGGCCAAGCGAGGCCGCTAGCAGTCCCGGCGCTTCCGGCGAGAGATCGAGACGAGCTGTATCGGCGGCGCGCACCATGGTTGCAAGTCGCAGCAGAGGCGGCGTCGCTAAACCAAACTCCTCGACCATGACATCGAACGTGCAGAGTTCACCGCGGTGGCTCCAGAACACGTTCTCGATGTCGAACGGAACGGCATTGAACCGCTCGCCAACACCAACGACTTCGGCTGGCGACACGAACAGGAAGACGGCATTCGGATCGATGAAGCGCCTGATCAGCCAAGGGCAGGCGATCCGGTCGATCTTTGGCCGAGCTCGCGTCACCCATACGGTGCGCCCCTGCGCGTCGCGGGGTGGCAGCTTCGATGTGAGGACCAGGGGCAATTTTGCCGCCTTCCAGCCCTCAAAACCGCCTTCGAGGGATTCGGCCATCACGCCGAGCTGCCTCAGCCATGCCGTTGTGCCCTGGGCTAATTGCTGACCGCGCAGACAGGCGACGACCGCTTTGCGTCCGGAATATTCCTTGCCCCAGCCCTCGGCAGCTTGGTCATGGCGTTTGATGGAGCCGGGAATCAGCCGCGGGTCGGCGGCAAAGTCCTCGTCAGTGCGAACATCGATCAGCACGGGCATTCTTGCCGTACCGATCAGGCGCGAAAGCTTCTCTGACGATATTGTGGTGGGGGATGACATGGGTGCGCCCTCGCAAAAGATACGGGACGCGATACTTGGGCGTGTCGCCTCATGGGGAGATCGCACAATCCCCATGCACCGTATTACAGCGAAAACGCCGTCGACTGTCAATGTGCTTGAGCCGCACTCGAATGCGTCGCGGCTGACCGCAAGTGCTTCATTCTAAAGGCATTCGTACAACAGCCCATATCGGGATGCGCGCCGTCTGGATGCAAAAAGCGCGTTGAGCTAGGATCGCTCGCGCCGGTTCAAATTGCCGGTCTGCCGCGATGGAGGAAATGACACATGAACCGAGCAGGTGTTCTCGTTACCGCGGTACTGTCATTGGCCATGTCGTTCAATTCTGGCAACGCGCAAACCGGCAAGTCCGGGGTCGAGAGGCTTTACATCCTCAATTGCGGCGAGGGCGTTGCCGGCGATATCTCGCGATGGTCCCCGGGGGTCAATGAAGGCAAATCGATGGACTTCGTCGACAACTGCTACCTCATCAAGCACCCGCAAGGCTGGCTATTATGGGACACCGGGGTTTCGGATGCGGTGGCGGCGATGCCCAATGGGCTCGCGCCATCGGATCCGAAATCCGTTCACTGGCATCGCTCAAAGACATTGGCGGCTCAGCTCGACCAACTCGGCCTCAAGCCTTCCGACATCAAGAGCGTGGCCATCTCACATACCCATCCTGACCACGTCGGGAATGTCGAGCTGTTTCCTGCCGCGATGCTCTACGTGCAGAAGGCCGAGTACGAGTGGCCGGGGGCA
>JAICIT010000541.1 GCA_025960445.1 Bradyrhizobium sp.
CCGACGCAGAACGAGATCAGGCAGCCGATACCGAAATTGCGATCGGCGAACGTCCTGATATCCACAATGGGTTCTTGCGCGGTCAGCACCCGATAAAAGAACGCGATCGCGGAGACCGCGCAAATGGCGGTGCAAGTGGCGACTGAAGCGTCCTGCAGCCACTCATACAGCGGCCCTTCCTCCAGCACATATTCGAGCGAACCCAGGAAGCCCGCCATGAAAATCAGGCCCCACCAGTCGAACCGCTCGAGCAACGCGAAATTCGGAGAATCGAAATCGACCAGCGCCAGCACGCCAACCGTGATCGCGATGCCGGGAATGATGTTGATGAAGAACAGCCAGTGCCACGACATGGCGTCGGTGATGTATCCGCCCACGGTCGGGCCGATGGTTGGCGCCAGCGTTGCGACCAGACCGATGATCGGGCCGACGATGTAGAATTTCGAACGCGGGAAGACCGTGTAGGCCGAAGCGAACACGGTCGGTATCATGCCCGCGCCCAGAAATCCCTGCAGCGCTCGCCACAGGATCATCTGTTCGATCGTCGAAGCCAGCCCGCAGAGGAAGCTCGCGATCGTGAATCCCGAAGCCGAAATCGCAAACAGCAGTCTGGTGCCGAACGCCCGCGACAGGAAACCAGACAACGGAATCGCGATCACTTCGGCGATCAGATAAGCGGTCTGCACCCAGGACACTTCGCTCGAACTGGCCGAGAGGCCCGCCTGGATCTCGCTGAGTGAGGCCGAGACAACTTGAATGTCCAGGATCGACATGAACATCCCGAACACCATGATGAGGAACGCAAACAGCCGGCGCGGCGGAATGCGCTCGGAAGCCGCGGCTGCTTCAACCGTGGCAGGAGATCGGTTGCTGGTTGCGTCAGCCATTACGCCTCACGCTGCTGCTCAGTTTCGAGCGGCGTTGCCCGAGCCGACCATGCCGGGCGCATCGAGGTCGGCTTCGCTGTCGGCATCCTGAGCGCCCTTGCGGGTATCGACGGTGGCATACACCGACATTCCCGCGCGCAGCAGGCTCTGCTTTGCCACATCTTTCGGCACCCGGATGCGTACCGGAAGCCGCTGCACGATTTTGGTGAAGTTGCCGGTCGCATTGTCTGGCGGCAGCAGCGTGAACACCGATCCGGCGGCCGGCGAGATGCTGTCAACGACCCCGGCAAATTTGCGATGGCCGTAGGCATCGACCGAGATCGTCACCGGCTGGCCCGGACGGATGCGCTTGAGCTGCGTTTCCTTGAAGTTGGCGTCCACGAACACGTCATTGAGCGGCACGACATTGCCCAGCCGCTGCCCCATCGTGACGAAGTCGCCGATATTGACCAGACGATTGGAAAACGTGCCATCGACTGGCGCCCGTACGGCCGTGAAATCGAGATCGCGTTCGGCCTTTGCGAGCGCAGTCTGCAATTCGGCGAGCTGTGCCCGCGCCTCGGCCTGTTGCGCTCTGGTAACTTCCACATTGTCGCGTGCGGCGTCATACGCTGCCTGTGCTGCCTTCACTGCCGCGAGGCTTTGGTCCCGCCCGGCTTCCGACACCTCGAAGGTGGCGTGCGAGGCAAATCCTTTCGCGCTCAGCGCCTGCTGGCGCTCGAAATCAAGATCGGCGCGCTTTTGCGCGGCTTCAGCAGAGGCAAGCTGCGCCTTCGCTTGGTCGATCGCGCTTTCCAGGGCGGTGGCCTGACGGCCGATCCGCTCGATGGTCGCCTGCTGGGTCGCGATCTTGGTGCGTGCGGAATCCACCGCAATCCGGTAATCGCCGTCATCCACCCGCAGGATCACGTCGCCGGCGTGGACCAGCGCGTTGTCGCCGGGAAAGATCGCCGCGATATGGCCGGACACCCGCGCGCCCAATGTGGTGTTATTGGCGCGCACGTAAGCGTCATCGGTCGATACATAAAAACGTCCGACCAGAGCGTAGTTCACGCCATAGACTGCCGCAGCGATCGCCACCAGCGCGCCGATGCTCATCATGACCAGCTTGCGTTTGCCCGATTTCGCTCGGGGAGAAATCACGGCAGCTGGCGGCGTCTCCGCTCCCGGCTTTTCGATAGTCGGAGCAAGAGGCGTCTCGCCAGGGCGGCGCGCGATGGTCTCTTCCGAAGCCCCAATAAACTGGTCGGGCGGAGCCGCGCCGGATTCCTGCTCCGGACCGCTTCGAATGATGCGTGCGGCCTGCTCTCTCGCTGCGGCCATAATCACGGCCTCCCACTGAACATTACGGCGCAAAATGCGGGGAGCTCGACGGCTCCTTAACTTAAATTAACATTGACCGAACGGTTCGGTCAAGATATCTTGCGGGAGATCATAACGGTCTTTTCTGCTTGCGGGCCTGTCGCGCACAGATTCTTTCCAGAATAGCTAAACCAATGGTTGCAACCGATCGCACAACAATCCCCCTCCTTGGTGAGGAAGACAGCTCCAAGCGCCGGCAGATTCTGGACGGCGCCAGCAAGGTTTTCCTGGATCTCGGATTCGACGGCGCCAGCATGGGCGAGATCGCGCGCTCCGCTGGCGTCTCCAAGGGCACGCTGTACGTCTATTTCGCTGACAAGAATCGGCTGTTTGAAGCCATTGTCGAGCGTGAAATGCTCGAGCAGCAAAAAAACGCGTTTAATTTCGACCCCGA
>JAICIT010000542.1 GCA_025960445.1 Bradyrhizobium sp.
ACCGAGCCGCTGATGGAGAAACTTGCGCGCGACATCGCAAAATCAAAAGACGTGCTCTATCTGGGGCGGGGCACCAGTTATCCACTGGCGCTGGAGGGCGCGCTCAAGCTCAAGGAAATTTCCTACATTCACGCCGAAGGCTATGCCGCCGGCGAACTCAAGCATGGGCCAATCGCGCTTATCGACGAGAACATGCCCGTCGTGGTGATCGCGCCCTACGATCGCGTGTTTGAAAAGACCGTCTCGAACATGCAGGAAGTCGCGGCGCGCGGCGGCAACATCATCCTGATGACAGACGCCAAGGGCGCCGCCGAAGCAAGTGTCGATTCACTGCTAACGATCGTGCTGCCTGACATGGCCGCGGCCTTCACGCCGATGGTTTACGCCATTCCGGTGCAGCTTCTCGCGTATCACACCGCGGTTATCATGGGCACCGACGTCGATCAGCCGCGAAATCTCGCAAAATCGGTCACTGTCGAATAGCCCAAGGTCGGCTTGCCTGGTTGGCTTAACTCTTCCAAAATCTGTTAGAAGAGCTTAGCTGGCACGGTATTGTAGGTGCCGGACCGACCTGGAACTCGAATGACCCGAAACGATCTCCCACCATCCATGCCACCGGCTGAAGCTCCGCCGGAGGTCCAAACCGGCTTGATGGCGCGTTTTCGCAACTATTTCCTCACCGGATTGATCGTCGCGGGCCCGATTGCCATCACGTTCTATCTAACGTGGTGGTTCGTGACGTGGGTCGACGGCATCGTTCGTCCGTTCGTGCCGGTGGCCTATCGGCCGGAAACCTATTTGCCATTCGGCTTACCTGGCTCGGGGCTGATCGTTGCCGTCGTCGCGCTGACGCTGCTCGGTTTCCTTACCGCCAACCTAATCGGGAGGAGCCTCGTCGATCTCGGTGAACGATTGCTCGGGCGCATGCCGGTGGTGCGCGCGATTTATCGCGGATTGAAGCAGGTCTTCGAGACGCTGTTTTCGGGCCAGGGATCGAGCTTTCGTCGCGTCGGGCTGGTAGAATTTCCCTCACCGGGAATGTGGTCGATCGTCCTGATCTCGCAATCGCCGAGCGTGGAGATCGCCAATAACCTCCCCGGCCAGGAAGAGCACATCTCGGTGTTCCTGCCGTGCTCGCCCAACCCGACGACCGGTTTCTTTTTTTATGTGCCAAAAAGCAAGATCATCGAAGTCGAGATGAGCGCCGAGGACGCCGCGACACTGATCATGTCCGCGGGCGTGGTGCAGCCCGGCTCCGACCAGCAGAAGAAACTTGCGGCGCTCGCGGGAATGGCGAATGCCGCGCGGGTGGCAAACTCAACTTTGCGCCAGCCGGAGCCGGCAAAGGTCGATTGAGATTTCCTATTCGCCTCTCGACGTCCCGAAGCAAATCGTCACACTGGGCAGAGATTTGGATCGCTTCCTCCGCTACGCTCGTCGCGATGACGACCAACCGGCGGCATTCAGCCCGCGCCGATCAGCGGCAAGGCCTCGTCCCGTTCGAACAAATAGAGCAGGCAACGCAGTGCCTGCCCACGTGCGCCGTTGAGGTGCGGATCGTCCTTCATGATGCGCAGTGCTTCATCGCGCGCCTGGACGATGAGCTGAGCATGAACGGCCGAGCGCGCGATCCGGTAGCCGGGGAGGCCGCTCTGCCGGATGCCAAGCACGTCGCCCTCGCCACGTAGCTTGAGGTCTTCCTCGGCGATCCTGAACCCATCGGTGGTTTCGCGGATCACTTTCAGCCGCGCAGTGGATATTTCGTTGAGCGGCTCCTTGTAAAGCAACAAACAGGTGGAAGCTTCGGAGCCGCGCCCAATCCGCCCGCGTAGCTGATGCAGTTGCGCGAGCCCAAACCGCTCCGCGTTTTCGATCACCATGATGCTGGCGGCAGGAACATCGACGCCGACCTCCACTACCGTGGTCGCCACCAGCAGCCCGATTTCGCCGTTTGCGAACTGAGCCATTACCTGATCTTTTTCCGAGCCACGCATCTTGCCGTGCACAAGGCCGACCTTCTCGCCGAACCGCGTCCTTAGGCTTTCGAATCGCTGCGCAGCATCGGTGAGATCGACGGTCTCGGATTCTTCCACCAGCGGGCAAATCCAGTAGACCCGCTTTCCGGCCCGCAACGCGCGGCCGACCGCATCGGTCACCTCACTGAGACGGCTGTTCGGCACGGCGCGGGTATCGATCGGCTGCCGTCCCGCCGGCTTTTCGCGCAACTCGGAAACATCCATGTCACCGAAATAAGTGAGCACCAGCGTGCGGGGAATCGGGGTGGCGCTCAGCACCAGCACGTCAACCGCTTCGCCCTTGGCCGTAAGCGCCAGCCGCTCGCGCACACCGAAGCGATGCTGCTCATCGACGACCGCGAGCGCCAGCGATCTGAAGATCACATCGTCTTGGATCAACGCATGGGTGCCGACCAGAAGATCGATTTCGCCATCGGCAAGCCGCGCCAGAATATCGCGGCGCTCCTTGCCCTTTTCACGACCCGTCAGGATGGCTACCCTCAAGCCAGCCCGTTCGGCAAGGGGCGCAATGGTCTTGATGTGCTGGCGGGCGAGAATTTCCGTTGGGGCCATCAATGCGGCCTGTTTGCCGGCTTCGACGACGGCGGCGGCAGCTAATAGGGCC
>JAICIT010000543.1 GCA_025960445.1 Bradyrhizobium sp.
CCCAGGGCCCTGCCCGTTGCCCGGCCGGTTTTTGGTCGCCCTGCTCGCTCGGCGCAGAAGGCCGCTTGTCCGTCGGGAAGCCGAGTCCTCGCAAATAAATCAGCACTTCGGCTTCCAGCAGATCCTCCGCGGACATCGGCAACTTACGACGGGCCGCATCGCCCCGCGCAAACAATGACGCGACGCCATGCGACATCGACCAGATGTGCAGCGCTATCATCAGCGCCGGCGGCCGTGGCGTTCCGGGCGGCGCCAACGCGGCAAGACGCTCGGCGGCGGCTCTGATAACAGCAAAAGCCCGCTCGCCTGCGGCCATAAGGCTCGGGTTGACGTTGATGGGAAGCCCCGACTCGAACATCGCCGAATAGAACGCCGGCTCTTCGCGTGCGAACGCGAGGTAAGCTTTGCCGACCCGCTCGAATGCCGTGAGAGTGTCGGGCCGGCCGTCATCCCACGCCTGAGCAAGCACCGTCTCGAATTGCTCGAAGCCGCGTTGCGCGATGCTGGAAAGCAGTTCGTCACGATCGCGAAAATGCCGGTACGGCGCCGCCGGGCTTACGCCGGCCATCCGCGCGGCATCGGCAAAGGTGAAACCGGCCGCCCCCTTTTCCGCGATCAATCCCAGAGCTGCCTGCAGCAACGCCTCTTTGAGATTGCCGTGATGATAGCCGCGCTCGGCGCGGCGCTGTTCCTTGCGCCAGCTCATGTGAAAGACTTTTACATGAGCTCGGCGCAAAGGTCACTAGCGGCATGGTTAACGTCCAGAACTTCCTTGCAATTCGGAGAATCCGGCCGCCGCAGCCTGAACGTCGGCCGGGAAATCCGCCATTTCCTGCACCTGTCGAATCTCGATGATTTCGTTGTTGGAGGCGGGGCAACGTTTGGCCCAGGCGATTGCCTCGTCGCGCGACTTCACGTCGATCATCCAATATCCGCCCAGCACTTCCTTGGCTTCCGCGAAAGGACCGTCGGTCACGACCGGCTTGCCGCCGGAAAACGAGACCCGCGCACCCATCGATGGCGGATGCAGTCCGTCCAGCGTGATCAGCACGCCGGCCTCTTTCAGAGCCTCGTTATATTTCATCATCGCGGCCACGGCATCTGCGGGAGGCATAGTCCCCGGCGCCGCCATCTCATAGCCTTTCGGAATCATCAGCATCATGAATCGCATTGTCAGGCTCCCTTGAGATTCGCTTCAGTAATCCGGCGGTGAACCGGGGCTCGTATTCAAGACGATCAGATATTTGTGGCGCCGACATAGCTACTGGAAATAATTCGAAAGTGGGCCTGCTGAGGATTTCCGCCAACTCGGCTGTGAGCGACAGCTAGGAGGCTTGTTTGACAAAGGCTCCGTCCTGATACGTCGCGCCAAAATAGACATCGATGCGTCTGATCTTGTCGTTTTCGAACGCGAAGAATTCGGCATTGCGAAAGCTCTTTCCGCCTTTGGCCACGCATTCGTAGGTGACAAATGCCTTATCGCCCTGGACAAATATCCTTTCCAACTCGTGCCGCTCGATCCAGTTGCTGCTGCGCCAACAGCGCTCGAAATAAGTGCGCTTGTCGATGCGATCATCGTACGGACTGGTGAAGCGAAAATCCGCGGCAAACACATCTTCGACCGCCTCGCGGTTATCGGTCAAATAGGCTGCAAACAGCGCGCGTATGATTTTTTCCTTGTCGAGATCGGACATCGCAATCCTTTGTTAGTTGTTGGTCGCAGTGCATACGCAGCGTCGGCATCGGATTGCCCACCCTGCGCGACGGACGAAACCGGTAGGTTTGTTCGGCATCGCCACCTACCGGCCCGGAGGCCGAGGCGCTCTCGCGAACATATGAATTGGAACCTTATCGCTCGAACTGCCGTTGAGTACCTCGCTCATCCGTCAGGGGGAGCCCGATCATGAAGAACGCTCTCTTGAAAACATTTTTCGCCGCCGCAGCGCTATTCGCTCTCGCGCTGCCGCGCGCGTATGCCGACGTTCGTATTCTCGCCAGCCCGGGCGGCGAGGTCGGCCCATTCCTGCAGCTTTTCGAACGCGTGCGCGCATCGGGCGAGCGCGTCGTTATCGACGGACCATGCCTGTCGGCCTGCACGCTCGTGCTCGATATGGTGCCGACCGACCGCATCTGCGTCACGCGCCGCGCGATCCTCGGATTCCACGGCGCTCGTTCGGTTGACCGACAGGGCCGAACCTACGCCGAACCGGAGGCGTCCGCGCTGGTGCTCGCGGCATATCCCGCCCCGGTGCGGGACTGGATACTCCGCCGCGGCGGATTGAACTCGCGCCTGCTGCTACTGCGCGGGCGCGAACTCGCTGCAATTTATCCCCGGTGCCGCTAACCGGAACACCTAGAGCATGATCCGGAAAAGCGCGACCGGTTCTCGATAGGCAGAGCAAGGAGTCTCATGCCTCGAGCGGGCAATTGACCATCCACGGAATCCCGAACTGATCGACGCACATGCCGAAACCCTTCGCGAAGAACGTCTTCCCGAATGGCATGTTGACGCTTCCGCCTTCGCTGAGCGCCTTGAATTTGCGCTCGGCATCCGCGGGATCGTTGACCGTCAGCGAGACCGAGAAACCTTGCGGCTTATTGAAGTGACCGGGAGGCGAATCAGAGGCCATCAACACCTCG
>JAICIT010000544.1 GCA_025960445.1 Bradyrhizobium sp.
ACAAGGGCTATCCGCAGGACAAGGACCGAGCCCAGCTCCGGCGCGTGGCGCAGCGGCTGCAATTGGTGGTGGATTTCCTGCCGGTGGACGACCTGCCGCCGCCGGGGCCAAAGCCTTTTTTCTCGCTGCTCGACCAGACTTTATCCGTGCAGCTCGGCCGCCAGATCGGCCGGCCGTTCTGGATCGATACCGTCGGCCGCTCCAACCTGGTGGAAATCCGGGTCCAGCTTGATGATGCGGTAATGCGCATCTTCGCGCAGCGCAGCGCGGCCTACGCGTCCAATTCCGAGATCTTCATCTTCTGGATGCTGGGCACCTCGTCGATCCTGCTGATCGTTGCGGTGTTGTTTCTTCGCAACCAGATCAAGCCGATCCTGCGGCTCGCGGATGCCGCCGAAAGCTTCGGCAAGGGCCGAGAGGCACCGAATTTCCGGCCGCGTGGCGCGCGCGAAGTACGCCGCGCCGCGCATGCCTTCCTCGAGATGAAATCCCGCATCGAGCGCTCGATCGAGCAGCGCACCGCGATGTTGGCCGGCGTCTCGCACGATCTCCGCACCATCCTGACTCGCTTCAAGCTGGAGCTGGCATTGATCGGCGACAGCCCCGAAGTCGACGGCATGCGCAGGGATGTCGACGAGATGTCCGGGATGCTCGAGGCCTATCTCGCCTTTGCGCGCGGGGACAGCGGCGAGCACGCCCAGCCGACCGACATGACGGTGGCGCTGGAGGAATTGCGCAGCGACGCCGAGCGCGACGGCCATACCGCGAGCGTGGCGTTCCATGGGCTTCCGGTGGTCACGGTGAAACCGGCCTCGTTCAAGCGCTGCCTCGGCAATCTCGTTTCCAACGCCGCGCGGCATGCCAAAGCGATCTCAATCACCGGACACCGCGATCACCGCTATCTCACCATTACGATCGACGATGACGGTCCCGGCATTCCTCAGCACTTGCGCGAGGAAGTGTTCAAGCCGTTCCTGCGGCTGGACGACGCCCGCAACCAGGACGAAGGCGGCACTGGATTGGGACTCGCGATCGCCCGCGACATCGCTCGTTCGCATGGTGGCGATATCACCCTCGGCGACAGCCCGATGGGCGGGCTTCGCGCCGCGGTGCGGATACCGGTCTAAGCCAAAGACCAGGGCTAATACTTCGTGACGATCGGCCGCTGATAGGTCCCATAAGGCACCCAGCGGCAGGCAAACGAAACGTAGCCGCCATATTGAGGGTCAACGCCGAGGAATTTGGCGACCTTGCCGTAATACGCACAGTGATCGACCGCCAGTTGCCGGGCATCTACCTGCCTTGCCAACGGATAGGCGATCATGCCGCCCGTATCATTTCCCTTGAACGACGGCACGTAGTCCGCGCGCGCCGGCGCGCAGACCAGCGTCGCGCCCAGCGCAAACAGGATTGCCGCCCGAATCATTCGCATGATCGACTCCTTTGGGCGTAGCTTAGAGCGCATCCCCGGCCATGAAAAGAACACGCCGCGCTTCGAAGTGGAGTTGTCTGCAGGTGTTGCTGCCTTGCACTTGACCCGCTGCGGGCTTCGCGGCACCGTCTGCAATTGCTTCTTCCGGTGGATGTCCCCATGCACGCCCCCCTTGCCTCTCTGAAAAAACCCGGCCTTGGCGCCGCGTTCGGCGTTCTCCTCGGTCTGTTTCTATCGGGCCAGGCGGCGCAGGCCGCCAATCCGCTTGAACTGAACTTCTGGCTGTCCGGCCCGCGCTATGACGGCAGGGTCGCGCTTTGCGAAGGCGCACTTGGGACCATCACCAACCAGTTCTGGGAGAAGGAAAGCACCTTCTGGAATTCCGACCTACGGATCACGGGCTACGCCCGTGTCCATGAGGTCGCGTTCCGGCCGTGGCAGTCGGACAATATCCCGCGCCGATACTGCAGCGCCGATGCCATGCTCAATGACGGCAAGATGCGCACCGTCCACTATTCGATTGCCGAGGACGCCGGCTTTGCCGGCTTCGGCCAGGGCGTCGAATGGTGCGTAACCGGGCTCGATCGCAACTGGGCCTATAATCCGGGTTGCAGGGCCGCCAAGCCCTGAATGCGGGCAGCGAATTTCGGCCAAGGGCGCTGCGCCCGCGCAGCTTTTCGTTCTTTGTTCTTGAAATGTTCCTGTCGCCTGCTAGGGTCGTCAGCAGTTTGGGATGGGAGCGCAGTATGTTGCATCGCCGGTTGGCCTGGATTTCACGTTTGGTGATCTGCCTGGGGCTGCTCGCCGCAGCCGCGGGTACCGCGTCGGCGCAGGATCGCCGCCAGAACGCCGCCGGCGAGTTCGATTTCTATGTGCTGTCGCTGTCGTGGTCGCCGTCGTTTTGCGAGGAGTCTTCCGAGCGCGGCACCGAAGCCAGATCGCAGGCCCAATGCGGCGGGCGGCCGTTCTCATTCGTGGTACACGGCCTCTGGCCGCAATACGAACATGGCTTCCCCGATTACTGCCAGCGCCCGGCCCCGCGCCTTGATCGCAACATCATGACGTCAATGCTGGACCTGATGCCCGCGCCCGGGCTGATTTTCAACGAGTGGGACAAGCACGGCACCTGCTCGGGCCTCGGTGCGCGAGCCTATTTCGAAACCATCCGCAAGGCGCGCGCGATGGTGAAAATTCCGCCCGAATA
>JAICIT010000545.1 GCA_025960445.1 Bradyrhizobium sp.
CTGGACGGTTGCCGTCGAGAACATCGATCCCGCAACCTGGGACCTGTCGGTCAAGAACCCCAACGCGCCCGAAGCCGCGCCGCTGCGCGAGCCCGAGCAGATCATCGCCGACATGCTGGCGCGCGATGCCGAGACGGCGAAAATTCTGGAAGAGGTGAGGGGGTTGTTGTGAGCGTCGCGGCGCGCGCAGTGACACAACCGAATTGGCGAGTCGTGCGGCTTGGCGATGTTTGCCAGAAGACGGAGACGATCAATCCGCAAAACACGCCGAATGAAGAATTCACGTACGTCGATGTTTCGAGTGTGTCGAATCAAACATTCAGCATTGAAACGCCGACTCGCATTTTCGGTCGCGATGCGCCGAGCCGGGCGCGGCGACTGATTCGTACGGGCGACGTAGTTTTTGCGACGGTACGTCCGACGCTGATGCGTGTCGCGCAGGTGCCGTCGCCTTTGGACGAGGCCGTCTGTAGCACCGGGTACATCGTTTTACGTCCAAGGCCGGAATTGGACGCGCGATTCCTGTTCTATTCGCTTTTCAGGCCGAGCTTTCAAGGGGCGATGGAAAGTTTGCAGTCGGGTGCGAGCTATCCAGCTGTCAATGATGGGCAAGTGCTTGCCCAGCCCATGCTGCTGCCGCCGCTGGAAGAACAAAAGCGGATCGTTGCGGTGCTCGATCAGACCTTCGCCGCCCTCGACCGCGCCCGCGCCAATGCCGAGGCCAATCTGGCGGATGCGCAATCACTATTCGTGGCGAGTATCAGGCAACGATTTGAATCAGACGTTGCTGAATTCGGCTCAGTCGACTTGAATGCGTTTGCCGAGCATGTGACCGATGGCGATCATCAGCCACCCCCGAAAGTTGCCACGGGCGTGCCATTCATCACTATCTCGAATATCGATAAGGTTTCGCGATGTATTGGCTTCTCGGACACCTTTTACGTGTCCGAGGAATATTTTCAGCGCTTGAATGATAAACGTAGGGCCAAAAGTGGCGACATCTTGTACACCGTGACGGGATCGTTTGGAATCCCGGTTCTCGTAAGCGAGGAGTGTGGCGATTTCTGTTTTCAGCGCCACATCGGACTTATCCGCCCCAAGCCTTCCGTGAATTCCAAGTGGCTCAGCTACATGCTCGGTTGCCCACAGGTGTACGAGCAAGCGGATGACGGAGCGACTGGGACGGCTCAGCGGACCGTTTCGTTGAAGGTGCTGCGCAGATTGCAAGTTCCCAATGCCCCGGAGTCAAAACAACGTGCTGCTGTCAGGGAACTGGATGTACTGTCGGATAGGTGCAGGACTCTTGCGTCGTTCTACCAGTCGAAACTCGCCGGCCTCGCCGCCCTTCGCCAATCGCTACTGCAGAAAGCCTTCGCCGGTGAGCTGACATGATGCGCTGTTGTAGGAGCCTGCCTGCAGGCGACCGGTCGAGTTTGGTCGCGCGGCCGTGTGTCGCGCGCAGGCGCGCTCCTACAAAAGCCTTCGCCGGCGAGCTGGCTTGAGCCGTCCGGCATGGCGTGTGGCACCTCGGTGATACCATCGGGACAGCCAAGCCGGCAGGTGGAAACATGACCGATCCAGCCAAATCCCTGATCGACCAGGCGCTCAAGCTCAAGGCTTCCGAACGCGCGGCGGTTGCCGAGCGATTGCTGGCGAGCCTGGACGTGCCTGACCCCGCGATCGATGCGGCGTGGGCACATGAGGCCGACGCGCGGGTCGAAGCGCATGACCGGGGCGAAATCGAATCGATTCCGGCCGAGGACGTCTTCGCCAAATACCGGCACAAGTGACGTTCCGGTTTCTCGCCGTGCGGCGGGGCGCAAGTCGCTCATGTAACACAACTGTGCTACAGTCAGCCACGCAGGTGCCAAACCGAGGCGTCCCATGGGTACGACAACGATCCGCCTGACCGACGAGCTGAAGGCGCGCGTGGCAGCGGCGGCGAAGCAAGAAGGCACGAGCGCGCACAATTTCATCGTGGAGGCGATCGCCGAGAAGGCGGATTCGGCCGAGCGCAGGGCCGGCTTTTACGCCGAGGCGGATCGGCGCTGGGCCGAATTTCTGAAAACCGGCGAGAGCATCCCCTGGGAAGAGATGCGCCGCTATCTGATGGGACGCATCCACGGCAAGACTACGCCGCGTCCGGTTGCCCGCAAGTTCACGAAATAGCATGGCGCGCGTCGAGTTCCTCTCCGGCGTGTACGAGGATCTGCGGCGCGTCGTGAGCCATCTGGAACAGCACGAAGCCGAGCACATTCGCGTTCGTCTTGGGGAGCTTGTCAGTGCCTTCGATGTACTCACCGACAATCCGTTGATCGGCCGCCCGGTCGATCAAGACAAACGTGAATTGGTGATTGGCCGCGCGTCACACGGTTACGTGGCACTCTACCAATACGCTGCGCCCGTCGATACCGTCTTCGTACTCGCCATCCGTGCGCAACGCGAAGGGGGCTATGCGCGCAATGAGTGAAACCGAGGCCGATACCCGCGCCAACCGGATCGATCCGGTGCTGCGCGATGCCGGCTGGGGCGTGGTGGAAGGCTCGCGCATCCGCCGCGAGATGATTTGCCCCGGCCGCATCACCGCCGGCGGGCGCGTGAATGCATTGTCGGCGGATTACGTGTTGAGTTTCC
>JAICIT010000546.1 GCA_025960445.1 Bradyrhizobium sp.
CAACTATCCGACGATTGCTTTGCCTTCGGCGGCCCGATGATGTCGGTCGATGAAGCCGTTGCGATCATCGCTGCTGGGGTCACGCCGGTGCGCGAAATCGAGACGGTCGAGATCGCGCGGGCGGACGGGCGCATTCTCGCAGCCGGCGTTTCGGCTCCCTTGCCGCTGCCGCCTTTCACCAATTCGGCAGTCGATGGCTACGCTGTCAGGGGCCAGGATCTTCCCCGCAAGCACGAAGCGGCTTTTGTCGTAACGGGGCGTGTTGCGGCTGGAGCGTCCGCCACCGAAGCCATTGAGCCCGGGCACGCCATGCGCATTTTCACCGGCGCGCCGATGCCGGCGGGAGCCGACACGGTGTTCATGCAGGAGGACGTGCGGCTCGACGATCAGGGCAGGGTTGTT
This sequence comes from Bradyrhizobium sp., assembly GCA_025960445.1. Lineage (GTDB taxonomy): Bacteria > Pseudomonadota > Alphaproteobacteria > Rhizobiales > Xanthobacteraceae > Bradyrhizobium. Next base: position 403 of record JAICIT010000546.1, read on the forward strand.
CTTCCGGAAGGACTGAGAACCGGCGCCAATGTTCGCCCGGCCGGTGAAGATATTCCCGTCGGTTCTGCCGCACTGCCAGCCCGCCAGCGATTGCGGCCGCAAGACATCGCACTCGCGGCGGCGTTGGGCCTGACGCATCTTGAAGTGCGCAGGCGTGTCCGGGTCGCGGTGTTTTCGACCGGCGACGAGTTGGTATCGCCGGGAGCTCCGCGCGCCGCGTCTCAATTGTATGATTCGAACCGGTTCATGCTGACGGCGATGCTTCGTCGGCTGGGCTGCGAGGTCAGTGATCTTGGCATCATCCGCGACGATCGTGATGCGCTGGCGCACGGTCTGAAAAAGGTAGCGTGTGCGCACGACCTGATCCTGACCACGGGTGGCGTTTCTACCGGGGAAGAGGACCACGTGAAAAGCGCCGTCGAAAAAGCGGGCAAGTTGGTGTTGTGGCGGATGGCGATCAAGCCGGGCCGTCCGATCGCAATGGGCATTATCGCCGGTACGCCATTGATCGGATTGCCGGGAAATCCGGTCGCAAGTTTTGTCACCTTCGTGCATGTGGTGCGGCCGACCGTGCTCGCGCTGGCGGGCGCCGCGCAACAGCGCCTGATTCCGATGCCGGTTCGCGCGGCCTTCAGCTACAAGAAGAAGATCTCCCGCCGCGAATATGTCCGGGCCACACTCCGCACGGCCGACGATGGTGCGCTGGAGGCGATCAAATTTCCGCGCGAGGGCGCGGGGCTATTGTCGTCGCTGGTGGAGACCGATGGCTTGGTCGAACTCGGTGAACAGATCACCCAGGTTGAACCCGGCCAGAGCGTCGGTTTCATCGGATATGCAAGCCTGATGTGATGCGCGTGCTGCCGGAGATCGTTGACGCCGCGCGCGAGGTTCGCCAAGTATGGGCGGATGGCGACCAGAACAAAACTCGACCTCACCGGGCTGAAATGTCCACTACCGGCATTGAAGACTCGCAAGGCGCTAAAGGGCCTCAAACCCGGTGACGTTCTGGAAGTGCTCTGCACCGATCCGCTGTCCGTGATCGACATTCCCAATTTGATTCAGGAAACCGGCGACAAGATTGATATCGCGCGGCATGCCGAACGGGAGATCGTATTCGTGATCGAAAAACAAATGGCCTGAACTGCAAGACGACGGCTTGGCCTTCCCTCGGCGCGGACGGCGTACCGAACTGTTAACGCTTTTCCGTGGAAGGCCCTCAAAACGCGTCGTGATCGCTACCTTTGGCCTATCGACATTGTTTGCCGCTTCTGCCCCAATCCGCATTCTCTGCGGGGAGAGGATGGATTCGCCGGGCGGGACACACGTTTATCGTGGCTCGGGAATTCAAACACCGCGGACTGGGCAGTTTCGCCATTCGGCATAACCGGTCCCCTCAGGTGTTGAAATTGCGAGCGCGTTTTTTTGATCCTGGCGCGTATCGCGATTGTGCGGAGCAGCAAGCCGGGAACCGGCGCGCTGTGGGCTGAGAGAAAAGGGATCGTGGATCGCAGACATGCCCGGCACGGGCGGCTGTAGGGAGGACTTAATGGGCGTCTTATCATTTCTTGATCGGGATCACACGATCGCCGAGCCGGGCTATAGCCGGTGGATGGTGCCGCCGGCGGCCTTATGCGTGCATCTGTGCATCGGTCAGGCCTATGCGTTCAGCGTGTTCAATTTGCCGATGACGAAGCTTATCGGCATCACCCAAGCGGCACCGAACGATTGGAAATTGACCGACCTCGGTTGGATATTCTCGATTGCCATTTTCTTTTTGGGCGTGTCTTCGGCCGTATTTGGTCGCTGGGTCGAGGAGGGCGGACCGCGCCGTGCGATGTTCACCGCGGCGTGCTGCTGGGCCGGCGGCTTTTTCCTGTCGGCGATCGGCGTTTACACCCACATGCTTTGGCTCATTTACCTCGGCTATGGAGTGCTCGGCGGCATCGCGCTCGGGATCGGCTACATCTCGCCGGTTTCGACACTGATCAAGTGGTTCCCGGATCGTCCCGGCATGGCGACCGGCATGGCGATCATGGGATTCGGCGGCGGCGCCTTTATCGCTTCGCCGCTTTCGGTTTGGCTGATGAGCAAGTTCAGCACCTCGACGCATGTCGGCGTCGCTGAAACTTTCATCGTGCTCGGCGTCGTCTATTTCTTCTTCATGATCGTGGGCTCGATCATCGTGCGGATACCCGCGCCCGGCTGGAAACCGCAGGGCTATGTCGCGCC
>JAICIT010000547.1 GCA_025960445.1 Bradyrhizobium sp.
GCGCGCATGGCGTCCGAGTAGCTCGGGCCGTAGAAAAAATTGTAGGGCGCTGGTTTCGCCTTGCCGCTGGTGCCTTCCGGATCGGTCAAGGCGGCGGCGTAGGAGCCGGAGATGTCGGGAATCTTGTCCTGCGCCAGGAAGCCGGTCAGCGCTTCGGTATCGGCGGTGCCCCATCCCATGATCGCCGCCACTTTATGGTCCGGAGCGGACCACTTCTTGTACAGCGCGATCGCTCGCGGCACCTGATAGCCATAGTCGTTGGTGTCGACGTTGACCTGCTTGCCCGCAACCCCGCCGTTCTTGTTGACCCAGGCGAACGTGTCGGCGACCGCTTGGCCGTACGGCGTTCCGACGTCCGATGTGCCGCCGGAATAATCGGCCAAATGACCGATAGCGATCTGCGCCTGCGCTGCCGTTGCGCCGCCGCCCAGCAATACTGCCAGCGAAACCGCGCTCAAAAGTGATTTCATGGTCATGCCTCGTTTCCTCCGTTTTGTCGTTGGTATCGATTGTAGCCGGTCCCGTTCCAAGCTCAATGCGAAAACGGGTAGAGTTTCCAGTAGGTCTTGATTTGGCGCCAGCGATGCGCGAGCCCATCCGGCTCGAACATCAGAAACGCGATGATGATCAGCCCGATCGCGATCTCGCGCAGGAAGGTGATGTTGGTATTCAGTGACAGCGCCTTGTCTATCGCGCTGCCCTTCAGGCCCGTGCTGATCCACTCCATCGATTCCGGCAGCAGCACTACGAATGCCGTGCCCATCAGGGTACCCATTATCGAGCCGGTCCCGCCAATGATGACCATCGCCAGAAACAGGATCGAGCGTTCGATGCCGAAGCCTTCGTTCGAAACCACCAACTGGTAGTGCGCGTAAAGCGCGCCGGCGATGCCGGCAAAGAACGCCGCGAGCCCGAATGAAAGCGTGCGATATTTCGTGAGATTGATGCCCATGATTTCCGCGGAGAGGTAATGGTCGCGGATCGCAACCAGCGCGCGGCCGTCGCGGGTGCGCATCAAGTTCGTGACCAGCAGGTAACTGACCAGCAGATAGCCCAGCACGACGTAGAAATACTGGTGATCGCCGCGAAACGTGTAGCCGAAGATCGAGAACGGATTGGCGCTGGCGGGCACCGAGCCGCCGGAGAACCAGTCTGCCCGCGAAAAGAAATCGAGCAGGATGTATTGCGCCGCCAGCGTGGCGATGACCAGATAAAGCCCCTTCAGCCGCGCCGCCGGGAGGCCGAAGATGAGGCCCACAAGCGCCGTCATTACTCCGGCCAGCGGGATTGCGAAGAACACCGGGATCGGCAAATTGTTGGAGATATAGGCCGAGGTGAAAGCGCCCAACAGGAAAAAAGCGGCGTGCCCGATCGATATCTGTCCGGTGAAGCCGACCAGAATGTTGAGACCGAGCGCGGCGATGGCAAAGATGCCGATCTGGATCAGGATGCTCAGCCAGTACGCGCTGACCGCCATCGGTGCAAAACAAATCAGCACGGCGCCGACGATGGCTGCGTTGCGGCTGGTCGTCGTTGGAAAGATCGTGCTGTCAGCGCCGTAACTGGTTCGGAAGTCGCCGGCCGGAATTAGGGAAGGGGTTGCCATTGCTGTTTGCCTACACCCGTTCGATGTCGCTGGTGCCGAACAGGCCGTAGGGCTTGATCATCAGGATGATGATCAGCACGTAAAACGGCGCGATTTCGTACAAATTGCCCCAGTGTAGATATTCGCTGTCGATATATTGCGCGATGTTTTCGAGCAGGCCGATGATGATGCCGCCAAGCACCGCGCCCCCAATCGAGTCAAGGCCGCCCAGGATCGCCGCGGGAAACACCTTGATGCCGTAGGCGGATAATCCCGACGATACCCCGTTGACGACCGCCACCACGACGCCCGCGACCGCCGAGACTGTGGCCGAGATCGCCCAAGCCATCGCGAACACGCTTTTCACCGATATGCCGAGCGACTGGGCCACCTGCTGATTGAAGGCGGTGGCGCGCATCGCCAATCCGTACTTCGAGGCTCGGAAGAACCACGCCATGCCGACCATCATTGCGATCGAGACCACAAGGCTCATGACGTAGACGGTCTGAATTTGCAGGCCGAACAGGCTGACCGATTGGCTCGTAAATACGCGTGGGAAGGGTTGGGGATTGACACCGAAGATCCATTTCAGCGCGGCCTGAAACACCGTCGACAGCCCGATGGTCACCATGATCACCGAAATGATCGGCTCGCCGATCATCGGCCGCAGGATTATGATCTGGATCGCGATGCCGAATATGAACATGAAGACGAGCGTCATGGGCATGCCGATCCAGAACGGCACTTCGTATTTGGCGAGCAGTGCCCAGCACACCCAGGCGCCCACCAGCAGCAATTCGCCTTGCGCGAAGTTGACGACCTGGGTCGCCTTGTAGATCAGCACAAACGACATCGCGACCACGCCATACAGCGTGCCGACTACGAGACCATTCACCAGGAGCTGGATCAGAAACTGCGTGTTCATGCGAACCCGCGTGATGCTAACCTCGCCCCGCATGCGGGGAGAGGTCGGCGGGCAAAGCCCGCCGGGTGAGGGGGAGTTTCGGCGTGCGGACTGCTAATGAAAAGAAGACCGGGCGCGCGA
>JAICIT010000548.1 GCA_025960445.1 Bradyrhizobium sp.
CGCTGCAGCGGCACCTGGTTCATGATCGCCGCGCCGTCGACCAGCCAGCCGATCGCGCCGATGTCCGCCCAGGTGAGCGTCGGATAATTGAAGATGGTAGAGTATTTCGCTTTCCCCGAGTGAAGCGCCTCGACCATTTCCTCGCGGCTGGTGCCGAGCGTCTCCGCAGCGCAGTAAAGGTAAAGCCCGTGCCCCGCCTCGTCCTGCACCTTGGCGAGCAAGATCGCCTTCCGGCGAAGCGACGGCGCCCGGGTGATCCAATTGCCCTCTGGGAGCATGCCGACGATCTCTGAATGCGCATGCTGGCTGATCTGCCGCGTCAGCGTGCGGCGATAGGCTTCGGGCATCCAATCCTTGGGCTCGATGAAATCATCCGCGGCGACACGGGCTTCGAACGCATCGAGCAGCTTGGGGTCCTCGAGATTCTCGATCGTGGCCGTCTTCTGAAGCTCGGTCGTGTACATGAACTCGATGTAGCCCTTGAGGTGCCGCGGTTCAAATGAGGCGGATCAGGTTTCCGAACCCATCCGGCGCTCCATCGTTTCCTCAAGTGAACGAACGAAATCGCAGATCAGGAGAATTCCGATGGCAGCCGAGACGGCGACGGCCGGCACATGGCACGTGCCGGCGCACAATTGGGGATGGTTCATGTTTCGCGGAATCATCGCGCTGCTGCTCGGCATCGGCGCGATCGTCTTTCCGCTGAGTGCCGTCTTCGCGTTCACGATGATCTTCGCAGCTTATTGCCTGATCGACGGGATCGCATCGCTCATCGCCGGGGTGCGCGGCGCGCACGAGCCGGGCCACCGTTGGGGCGCGATGGTCTTCAGCGGCATCATCGGGATTCTCATCGGAATCCTGTTCCTGGTCATGCCGCTGATCGCGACCTTCACCTACGCATTCCTCGCGGTGGTGATGCTCGCTGCCTGGGCGATCATCACCGGAATTCTGGAGGTGGTCGCCGCCGTCAGGCTGCGGAGGGAAATGGAGGGCGAGTGGCTGCTCGGGCTCTCGGGCGTGATCTCCGTCCTGCTCGGAATCGGGATCATCGCGCTGGTGATCCCCTATCCTGCGGCGACGATCCTGTCCGCGGCGTGGCTGATCGCATTCTTCGCTTTTGCAAGCGGGATCGTGCTGATCGTCCAGGCGGTCCGGCTGAAAGGCAGGCACGCGGCGCTCAGTCGATGATCGTTCCGCCGAGCGTTCGCGAATAGCCGGTGAACTCGGCCACTGTCCTTCCGTCCCCTGCTACCACCGCCACGCGGGTCACTCCAGCCCGGCCCTCGCGCGCGACTTCCTGCGCTTCGGCAATCAGCGTCTCCCCTTCGCCCACCTTGTCGAGGAAGACGATGGATGCCTGGGCCGCCATGCTGGCGTGATTGGCGCCGTTGCAGACATAAGCGAACGCGCTGTCGGCAAGGGCGAAGATCATGCCTCCATGCGCGAAGCCATGGCCGTTGAGCATGTCGGCGCGGACGACCATCGAGACGCGCGCATAGTCTTCGCGCACTTCCTCGATCGTCAGGCCCCAGGCCGCTCCCGTCCCCTCCGCGGCGAACATCGTGCGCGCGACCCGATCGGCAAGTTGGTCTGGGTTCATGGGGCGACCCCTAGCGCCGCACAACCCCGTCGTCGCGGTGAAATGGCGAAATAACAGCCGATATCCGCCGGGCGGGTAACGAGGATTTAAGCAGTTTCGGGCCAACAGGCGCGCTCACGGGGGTCCTGCGCGTGCGCTTTCCATCATTGGCGGTACGTCAACTGCTCTCAGTCGAGGCTATCGTCGCGCTCGCTGTCGCGGCAACGGTGCTCGCCGTCGGCTTTCGCGAGCCGCTGACGCGCCGGACGATAGAATTCACGCCCGCCGCGTCGGGCAAGGCTTTCTACGCATACGATTACGACGACAGCACGAACGGCGGCACCTCGACTGTCTCAGCCGACGCCCGGCCGCTGACATGGACCTGCACGCTTCGCGGCGGAATGGAGTGGCCTTATTGCGGGTTCGGCCTGCTATTTGACCGCAAGCACGACGGAAGCGGGCTGGATCTGAGCCGGTTCGAGCAGGTCCGCCTCGTCGTGAGCTACCACGGCACCGGAAAGCTGGTCCGGATTACCCTCAAGGATCATGATCCGCGCGATGCGGCGCTCGCCAATGCCGCCGACAAGGTCGACCAGGCAAGCTATCCGATCGCCGACGGGACTCAGGATCTGGTGCTGAAGCTCACCGATTTCGCGGTCGCCGAATGGTGGAAGAACCAGACCAGGGCACCGCCGGAACTCGCGCGCCCGTCGTTCGAGAACATCGTGGCGATGGAATTCGCCACGGGCACCGACGGGTCGCTGGGCACTCAGCAATTCCGCATCGATCGAATCACCTTCGAGCGGCACATTGTCACGACCGAATCGTGGTTCGCCGCGATCGCGCTTGCATGGATGGGCCTGATCGCTTCCCTCCTGCTGCATCGGCGGCGCCAGGTGGAAAGTATGCGCAAGGGGGCCGAGCGCGCGCTGCGCGAGAGCGAAAGGCTCTACAGGACGATCCTGGAAACGAGCACCGATTGCGTCATCCTGTTCGATTCGGACGGCAGGTTCGAATATGTGAATTCCGCGGGCA
>JAICIT010000549.1 GCA_025960445.1 Bradyrhizobium sp.
ATGGCTTCAAAACAGGCCATAACTTGCGCGATTTCGCAAGCGCGGCCGTGCGAGCTCGGCGATTTTCAAACGCCGCGGTTAAAAAACGCATGACGGGAACCGGTGATGGCAGCAATGCCCGTGAGCCCTTTGACGAAACGCGCCAGTAATGATTGATCTTCAGCGAACCAAAAGAGAAACGCTGGACATGCGGACGGGAGCGGACTGATGAATGGTGCGGAAAGCCTGGTGCGGACACTTGTGGCCGGCGGCGTTGACGTCTGCTTCGCCAATCCAGGCACGTCGGAGATGCATTTCGTCGCCGCGCTGGATCGGGTCGAGGGCATGCGCTGCGTGCTCGGGCTGTTCGAGGGCGTCGTCACCGGTGCGGCCGATGGCTATTTTCGCATGAAGGGCACGCCGGCTTCGACGCTGTTGCATTTGGGTCCGGGACTGGCCAACGGGCTCGCCAACTTGCACAACGCGAAAAAGGCCAATTCCGGCATCGTCAACATTGTTGGCCAGCATGCGGTCTATCACATTGGCTTCAACGCGCCGCTGACTTCCGATATCGAGGGGCTGGCGCGGCCGATGTCGGCGTGGGTGCGGACCTCGCCGGATGCGAAATCGATTGCCAGGGATGGCGCCGCCGCCATCGCCGCCGCCAAAAGCTCGCCGCCGCAAATCGCCACTTTGATACTGCCGGCCGATACCGCCTGGAACGAGGCCGACGGTATCGCGCAGGTGCCCGCGGAATCCCAGCGCGCCAGCTACTCGTCGCAAGCGGTCGAAAACGCCGCCAAGGTGCTGCGCGGCGGATCAGAGACGCTGCTCCTGCTCACCGGAAGCGCGCTGAGCGAGCAAGGGCTGGCGTTGGCCGCGCAGATCGCGGGCAAGACCGGCTGCAAAGTGATGGGCCAGACGTATAACCCGCGCATGGCACGCGGGCGCGGACGATTTTCGATTGACCGCATTCCCTACGTGATCGAACAGGCGCTGCCGATTTTGAAGGATTTCCGCCACATCGTCCTGGTCGAGGCGAACGATCCAGTGGCGTTCTTCGCCTATCCCAACAAGCCGAGCATGCTCAAGCCTGAGGGCTGTGAGGTCCACCGCATGACCTCCGGTGGCGAAAATTCGGTGGCGGCATTGGAAGCGCTGGCCTCCGCGCTTGGCGCCAAACCGAGCGACGCCAAGCCGCAGCCGATGGTGCAATTGGCAAAGCCGACGGGCTCGCTGACCTATGCCTCCATCGCGCAGGCGATCGCAATGGCGATCCCGGACAATGCCATCGTCGTCGATGAATCCATCACCACGGGCCGCGGCTTCTTTCCGCCAACGGCAGCCGCCGCGCCGCACGACTGGCTGCAAAACATGGGTGGCTCGATCGGTTTCTCGACTCCTGTCGCGACGGGGGCAGCGGTCGCATGCCCGGATCGAAAGGTGATCTGCATGGTGGGTGACGGAAGCGCGATGTACACGCTGCAATCGCTATGGACCCAGGCTCGGGAAGGCCTCAATGTCACGACTATCGTGTTTGCCAACCGCATCTACCAGATCCTGCGCGGCGAATTCGATGGGGTCGGCGCCGGCGAGCCGGGGCAGCGGGCCCAGGATATGCTCAAGCTCGACCGGCCGACGCTCGATTTTGTCGCGCTCGCCAAGGGAATGGGTGTTCCCGGCCGCGCGGTCACTACGGCCGACGAACTGGTGAAAGCGTTGGCAGAAGCCATGCCCGATCGGGGGCCGCGGTTGATCGAAGTGCGGATGTGAAAGTCGCCTCGCTCGCCGCAATGAGGAAACGTCGTCGGAGCCGCAATGCAGGCCGAGCTGGACAAGGTCGTAACGGCGCTTACCGAGTTCTACGGTAGCGAGACCTGGTTGTTTGAGCATGATCTCGGCGAACGCACGCTTACTCATCGGTTGGCGGTGCACCTCGAGAAGCAGTTTCCGGACTGGAAAGTCGATTGCAATTACGACCGGCTGGGCGAGCGCACCTTGCGGCTGCCGCGTGGCTCGATTGTCTCCACCGACGATCATCTCGCAAAATCGATCTATCCCGACATCGTGGTGCACCAGCGCGAGATCCCTAAGAATCTGCTTGCGATCGAGGTGCGGAAGGCGAGCAATCATCAGTCGCCGGAACACGATCAGCACAAGCTGCGCGCGATGACCGACCCGCATCTGTGGTTCGCTTACGGGATCGGAATATATCTCGTGCTGGCCAAGAAAAACGTCGTCGCCGAGGTCTATGTCGGTGGCGTGATGGAGGGATCGATCTCGGCCTGGCTCGGGGGCAGGTTGAAAGACGCGGGACTGGGATTGAAATGAGCTTGGAGGGTTACGGATGACAATCAGGTCTGCACAAGTAATCGCGGCCGCTGCTCTCGCGTTGACCGCTGTGTTGTTGGGGGCCGGTTTCATCATCGGGCCAGCGGCCGCTCAGACGCCTTCCGCCGCGCCCGAGATCGATGTCGCCTATCAGGCCATCCTCGCCAATCCAAAGATCATCAAGACGCTCGAAGACATCAAGTTGGACGATGATACGGCGCTCACCGAGCAAAAGCGTATCACTGAAATCCCGGCGCCGCCGTCCAAGGAAAAAGTCAGGGCCGAATATTTTCTC
>JAICIT010000550.1 GCA_025960445.1 Bradyrhizobium sp.
ATCTGCAACGTGCTCTATGGCGCGCAGGCCGTGTACGATCCCTATATGGCGTCCGCTTTCTGCAAGGCGATCAACGACTGGATCGCGGCCGAATGGCTGGCGCGGGATTCGCGCCTGCGCGCCTCGATCGTCATTCCCTTGCAAGCGCCCGATCTCGCCATCGAGGAAATCGAGCGCCGCGCCGGCGATGTCAGGTTCGTGTCGGTTTTGGTGCTGGCGCAAGGCGAGAGCCTGCTGGGACGGCGGCATTATTGGCCGGTTTGGCAGGCTGCCGAGAAGCACAAGCTGCCGATCGCAATCCATGCCGGTAGCGAGTATCGCGGCGCGCCGAGTTCGGTCGGCTGGCCTTCCTATCGCTACGAATATTATCTGGCGGAGGCACAGGCGTTTCAGGCCCAGGTGCTCAGCCTGATCTACGAGGGCGTGTTCGTCAAATTCCCCAGCCTCAAGGTGGTGCTGATGGAGTCGGGCATAAGCTGGCTGCCGGCTTTTATGTGGCGGGCCAACAAGACCTGGCGCGGCGTCCGCGTCGAGGTGCCCTGGATCGAGCGCGAGCCGGCGGCCATCATGCGCGACCACATTCGCCTGACCACGCAGCCGTTTGATAGTCCACCGGATGCGAAGGGCGTTGCCGAGATCATTGACATGATCGACTGCGACAAGATGTTCCTGTTCGCGTCGGACTATCCGCACTGGCAATTCGACGGCGACGACGCGATCCCGCCGCATCTTCCGGCCAGCATCGTTTCGCGCATGTGCGCCGACAATCCGCTAGAGACGTTTCCGCGGCTATCTCTCGCCGCATGAACCTGATCCGAAGGAGGATCGCATGAGTGACGTCATCGACCGCCCCGTGCTCGAACAGGAAGCCTCGGCGAAGAACCGGCTGCGCATCATCGACTGCGACGTGCATCCGAGCCTGCATTCGCGCGCCGATCTCAATCCATTTCTGACAAAGCGATGGCAGGAGCATCTGCGCACCTATGGCGATCATCTGCGGACGCCGTATATCGGTACCACGCCATATCCGCGCTCCTCGCCCTTGATTGCGCGGCGCGATGCATGGCCGCCGACCGGCGGACCACCCGGATCCGATCTCGCCTTCATGCGCAAGCAGCACCTCGACCCGCTCGATATCGAATTCGGGATACTGCAGGTGCTCGATCTCTTTATCTTCTCGCAGCAGAATCTTGATTTCGGCGCGGCGATCCAGCGCGCCATCAACGAGTGGCAGCTCGCCAACTGGACCGCTCGCGAGCCGCGGCTGAAAGCCTCGATCCTGGTCGGGCAGGACGATACCGAGGCGGCGATCGCTGAGATCGAGCGCTGCGCCAAGCTCGGGCAATATGTTCAGATCAATGTGTCGCCGCGGGCCAACGAGCCGCTCGGCCGCCATCGCTACTGGCCGATCTATGCCCGCGCCGAGGAGCTTGGGCTGCCGCTTGGCATTCACGTTGGCGGTTATGGCGGGCATGCGCCAACCGGCGGCGGCTGGCCGTCCTACTACGCCGAGGAGCATCAGTCGAACGCCCATTCGATGGCGGCGACGCTAACAAGCTTTGTCATCGAAGGCGTGCCGGAGCGCTTCCCGCGGCTGAAGATCGTTTTCATCGAAGGCGGGTTCGGCTGGATTTCATCGACCATGTGGCGAATGGATCAGCATTTCGAGCGCTTCCGCAGCGAGGTGCCGCATCTCAAGCGTCGTCCGTCCGAATATGTTCGAGAACACTTCTGGTTCACCACCCAGCCGATCGACGAACCGGACGAGGCGAGGCACCTGCGATCGCTGATCGATTGGGTTGGCGTCGATCGCCTACTGTTCTCCTCGGATTACCCGCATTGGGATTTTGACGATCCGCGTTTTGCGTTCAGGACTCCGCTGAGCGAAACGGAGCGAGCAAAAATCTTTAACGGCAACGCCCGCGCGCTCTACAAACTCTGATTCCATGCCACGTCACATCGTCGCCCGCACCACCGAGATCCCGCCCGGCAGCAACAAGGTGGTTAGCGTCGATGGGCGTGACATCGTCGTGTTCCACGTCAATGGCGAGTTCTTCGCGCTGCTCAATCGGTGTCCGCATGCGGGCGCGCCGCTGGACAAGGCGGCTTGTGTGGCGCGCCTGACTTCGCCGGAGCCCGGGGTGTATCAGCGTTCGCGGGTCGGCGAACTGCTCCGTTGCGCCTGGCACGGATGGGAGTTCGACATGCGAACCGGGCAATCCTGGTTTGATCCGGCTCGGTTCAAGGTGCGGACCTATCCTGTTGTGGTCGAGGATGGAGAAACGCTTGCCAAGGGACCATACCTCGCCGAGACGTTCCCGGTTCATGTCGAGGACAGCTATGTGGTGATCGAGACCAGCACATGAGGCCGACAGGTCAGGCTGCTTCTTGCGACGGATGAACGCGCGCGGCTTGCCTGACGGGCAAATCGATCGCATTCGGCTGTCCAGTCCTGCTTGCGAAAATATTTCCGTTCTCACCTGCCCCAAATCAACTCCATAACGCGCACCGTCCTGCTCCAAACGAGGGGCGTTGCGCAACGTCAGGAACGCGGGGTGGGATGCGATGGACGCTGACGTGCTGCGGACGAACAGCACGAA
>JAICIT010000551.1 GCA_025960445.1 Bradyrhizobium sp.
ACCCGGCAGCTCAATTGGATTTCACTGGCTATCGAAAACTGAAGACGCGGCGGTGTACCTCACGCGCCAATCCAGGAGGATGACGTGAGTGTGACGAGTATGTCGACGGACGTAAGATCGGTCTCGGGTGCTGGCGATCGTGCCCCACTGCTGCGCTGGATGATCTTCACCGGGCTTTGCGCGTTCGCTGGCATTCTGCTCTGGCACTATGGCCTTATCCAGCTCATGCTGACTTCGGATCGCACCTATATTTCCGCGGTCATTTGCCTGCTCTTTGTCGCGAGCTCAGTGCATTGCCTGTGGCGCACGATGGCGATCGCGCGCGAAGCAGATGCGGGTCGTGAAGCCGCACTCATATTGGTCAAACCCGACGCGGTCTCGTCGATCGCCGCGATTTCGTCACGCCACGATGCGTTGCCGGCTGGACTCGTCGCCGATCACATCCGCAACCTTGTGGTCAAAGCTCAAACGCAGGGAAACGGACGTGTCGATCAAACCCTGCTGTTGCGTTCGCTCGCTGATCGGTTGCGGGGCTCGAATGCCTTTGGCGCCTTTGCGAGCGATACGTTGATGAAGCTTGGCTTGCTCGGCACCATTATCGGCTTCATCATCATGCTCGCTCCGATCGCCGGTATCGACGCGACCGACCGCGCGATCATGAAATCTTCCATGGGCCTGATGAGCGATGGCATGGCGATCGCGATGTACACGACGCTTGCCGGCCTTGTCGGTTCGATTTTGCTCAAGATTCAGTATTACATGCTCGACGCAGCGACGGCGCGGGTATTTTCGCAAGCCGTCACCTTGACGGAGACGCGGGTCGTTCCGGCGCTGGAACGCCTCCATGAACGATGATTTTGGCCTATATCCGCGCGAGGAGCCGTTCGACCCGTTCAGCGTGATGCTGTTCAAGGCGCTGCAGGTGATCGCGTTCCTGTTTTTCATCGCTCTGCTGGCGATCACGCCGGACGCCAAGGACGGCAAGATCGATTCAAAGGCCGAGTTCATCATCACCATGGATTGGCCCGATAATCACCCCGATGACCTCGACATGTTCGTGCAGGATCCGATCGGCAACATCGCGTGGTATCGTCGTCGTGAAGCAGGTTTCCTGGTGCTCGATCGCGACGATCGCGGCGGCGCGAACGATTTCATCATGGTCAACGGCAAGAAAATTCCGTCGCCGATCCGTGAGGAAATCGTCACCGTGCGTGGCATTGTTCCCGGAGAATACACCATCAACGTCAGTCATTTTCAGGCGCTGACGCATTCGCCCGTCGCAGCGAAAATCAAAGTGCAGAAACTCAACCCGACCGCGCAGGTGATCTACGACAACATCGTCACAGTCGACCATACCGGTGACGAGAAAACGGCCGTGCGCTTTACGCTGGACGCGGCGGGCAAGGTGATCGACGTCAATAACCGGGCGAAGTCGCTATTGGAGACATTCCGCAATGTCCACAGCAACGGCGCGGATCTCGATCCGAAAACCGGGTATGTGAAGAAGCTATGACTAACTTCGAGTCGGTCGTTTTGGCGCTTGCGTTAGCTTATACCTTGATCGGCGCGCTGCTGCTCGCGCTGCTCATCTATGCGCGCCTGCCGTGGCCTGCCAAAGCCGCTGCGATCGTGGTGACCAGTTGCTTCTATTTGGTCAGTTATATCGGTGCCCGCGGCCTGCTCGGCTGGTCGTCGCGTGACCCGCTGCCCGCTCGTTTCAAGCTGCTGCAGGCCCGCATTGTCGAACCGCATTCGCTCGAAGGCGAGCCCGGCGCGATCCATCTTTGGGTCGAGGAGCTCGGCGAAGACAATCGACCGAGCGGCGTCCCGCGTGCTTATCGGCTGCCGTATGATGCCAAACTGGCGGAGAAGACCGAAAAAGCCATCGCCGCCAGCGCCGATGGCAGGCCGCAGGGCGGCCGCACCGCTGATTTCGGATCCGGTGAGGGCGGAGTGGCCGAGGAAGCCATACGCATGGTGACGCCCTCGACCATTACCACTACCGGCGGCGGCGATCCGTCGACGGGCAGTCCGCTCGATCCGGGTTTCAAGCACGGTGAAAACCAGAGCATCAGCTTCGGGCCGTTGGCGCCTCCGCGCATGCCGAAAAAAGACGAGCCCTAGGAAGCGTGCGCACTGGATTCCGTGCGCACACACTGTAGTCCGCCTGTCAATGACCTTTATGTCTCCGATCGGACATTGGCTGATCGCGTGTCGGTCAACATGCTGACACGTTTGTTTTCTTGTCTCCGCGCCGTGGTGGGGGGATTTCGCAAACTCACGGAGTCTCCATTGATGTGGAAAGCTGTTGTTACTTTAGCTGTATTGTCTCTTTTCTCCGTTCAAGCCGATGCGCGTCCGCGTCATCATCGCCATCATGCTTTTCGTGTCATGGCCTTGTACGCCGGCGATATTCCAAGTGACGAGAGAGTGATCAGTGGGCGGCCGTCGGGATGTCCGCATTCGTTCTGTGGGTGCGAAGCTTCGCTGTTCCGCTTTGGACGGATCATTCCAGAATTAAATCTCGCATCCAATTGGCGCCGCTTCCCAAGAGCTGCGCCGGCGGCCGGCATGGCGGCGGTTCGAGCAGGCCACGTC
>JAICIT010000552.1 GCA_025960445.1 Bradyrhizobium sp.
CTGATTCTTCCACTGCACCGTCGGCTGCACGCCAACATGCGAAATCCCGGTGATGATGACGTCCGGCTTGGCGCCCTCGATCTTGTTGAAGATCGGGGTGAAGTCGGTGGTGTCGGGCGAGAAGCGGATGTGATCGAGCACCTTCAGCCCGATTTTCGGCAGGCACTCTTCATATCCAACGTCGAGTGGCTTGGTCCAAGCCGCGTCCTCGCTCATGATCACGGCGGTCTTCATGTGCTTTTGCTCGACCAGCAGTTCCTTTGCGGCGTCGCAGACCGAGAGCGCGAGCGCAGCCGACGTCAGATAGCCGTGGAACGTGTATTTGTTCTTTTCGTAGTCGTTATGAACGCTCTTGCTGATCTCATTGGAGGCAGCACCGGGCGTAATAAAGGGTGTCTTCAGGCGCGCTGCCCAGGGCTCAAGCGCCAGCACGACTTCGCTGATGTAGCTTGCGATGACGATGTTGACCTTGTCCTCGTTGACGGCGCGCTGGAACGCGCGAACGGAATCCGCCGATGAGGAATGGTTGTCATAGGTGACGATTTCGATCTTGCGACCATCGACTCCGCCCTTCGCATTGATTTCATCCGCCGCCAACTGGGCTGCCTGCGGGATCGAAGCCCCGGCGATCGCCTGTGCTTCCGCGATGACGCCGATCTTGATGGCATCCGCCGCCGATGCCTGACCGGCCGCAAGGGTCAACAAACCAAGGACCGTTCCGCCGATAAGTCCGCGCACGGACCTCATAATGGGGGGACTGGATTTTCTCTTCATTTCGTTTCTCTCCTTTTTGCTTTTTACGGTTGGGAAGTCCCCCAACTTGCCTCCCGAGCAACTTAGCCCCAGATGCGTACCCGGCAAGCGGAACTTGACCGCAAATTGCCCCAGCGCGTCGAAACTAAAGTAGGTATGCGTTCACAGCAGCGCTCGAACAGGAAATGCCCGATCGCTGCATAACGACTTCGCACCCGATACGATCCCATCCTGATTCAGCCTAATCACCGGGTGCCGTAACATACGAAGCAAATGCCGAGTGCCAAAAGAAAGAGCAACGACAGCGTCACAGCCGCGGTGACTTTACCTCCGACCGTACCGATGACGCGCAAATCGACTCCCAAACCCAGCGCTGCCATTGACATGATCGTCAGAACGCTTGCGGCGCGCTGCAGCAAAAACACCGCGGTGTCGGGGATCAAGGCCAGGGAGCGTAGCCCAGCCAACAAAAAGAACCCGACGATGAACCATGGAACGGTCTCGAACAATCTATTCGATCCGGAATAGGCCGACGATTGGTCGCCGCGAAGACGACGCGCCGATAACGCAATGCACGCGACCAGGGGCCCGAGCATCATTACCCTTATCAGCTTTACCAATGTGCCGATCTGGGTGCTCACGAGCCCTACCGGCACAGTCGCCGCCAATACTTGTGGAACGGCGTAAACGGTCATGCCGGCAAGGATTCCATATTGCGTTTCTGAAAGCTGCAGCAGCGGAATCAAAAGCGGTAGCGCCAGCACCACAATGACGCCCAGCACCGCAGTGAACGAGATCGAAGACGCGACGTCCTCGCTGCTTGCTCCGATCACCGGCGCGACCGCGGCAATAGCCGAATTGCCGCATATCGAATTTCCGCACGCGATCAGGATTGACAGCCGAACTGGCAGGCACAGCAGCCGGCTTATGCCGAAGCTGACGGCAAGCGCGAGAACAACGATGCTGACAATCGCGCCGAGCAAGACCAGACCTGAAGCGGCGATCGCAGCAAAGCTCAAGGACGCTCCGAGCAGCGCAACAGCCACCTCGAGCAATTGCTTGGCGCTAAACGCAATCCCCTTTTGCCACCGCTGCGCCGGCTGCCAAAAGGTGCGAATGCCGATGCCGAGCAAAATGGAAATAACGATGGCTTCAACATAGGGATGCCCGACGAGGGCCTCTTCGAATGTTTGAATCGTGAGCGCGAGCAGTGTCACCAACGTGCAGAGCGCCACTCCCCAACTCAGTGGGGCGGCCTTCGCAATCGCTTTGCCGGAAAGTCCGGCTTTATAAGGGGGGTCAACCTGGCGTGACACGCAAAATCCTTCGACAAAGAAGAATATGCGCTAAATCACCTGGAATCGGTAATGTTTATTCTCAGCGACGGTCCCGAGCGAGGCTGATGTCCATCGCTGTGCAAAACCATCGCCGGAAGGGGCCTTAACGCGCGAGCGCAGGACTCGCGCCGATTGCGCAGATTACCTCAAACGCCCGCTCGGCTGGATAACAGGTGATACGGGCGGCTATGATTGCCACCACAACCAGCCAGAACACATACAGGCCGATCCGCCCGACATTCCCGGACACGGGGGTTGATGTTTCGTTCTCGCTACGAACGGGATCGGGCATGGCCTCGCCAAAGGCGTCGAATTTCTCGGTCAGCATCGCTAAGCCGGCGTTCTTCATCGGACCATGTATCTCGCAGTTGGGGCTGCCAAAACAATGGTCGGGAGTTTCAATGTTTGTCCCGAAACGAATGCTTTGTTTTAGCCAATGAGCCCTCGGCAGAGAGTTTTACTTCCGGAGCCTGGCCGTGAA
>JAICIT010000553.1 GCA_025960445.1 Bradyrhizobium sp.
CTGCGCGGTAACATCGTGTACAACGAAAATATTGGCGACGGTGTTTGGCCGGTGAAAGTAGACCTCGCGGAACTGGAGCTTGCGATTGTCAACATCGCCGTTAATGCGCGCGACGCAATGCCAAATGGTGGCACGTTCACCTTATCCGTCGATGAAGTGCCGGTCGGTCAGGAAAGCGGCGATGATCGTGCAGGGGCCTTCTTTGCAATCGCCTTCAGTGATACCGGTACCGGTATTCCGCCCAATCTACTCTCCAAGATGTTCGATCCATTCTTCACGACCAAAGAGGTCGGCAAGGGAACGGGACTGGGCTTGTCGCAGGTTTATGGTTTTGCGCACCAGGCCGGCGGAACGGTGACGGCTGACAGCAGCGTCGGACAAGGCACGACGATTACAATCTATCTGCCGTCTTGTGCCGACGAGCAACTCACCACCTCTGCCAAGGCGAAAATACCGCAGCCGCAACGGCAGACGGTCCTCGTCGTTGACGACAGCGCTGACGTGGCGGAAGTGACATCGTCACTGTTCGAACATCTCGGCTATGAGACCATCTACCGAGATTCGGCCGAAGCGGCGCTGAAGCTGCTGGAGGCTGGTACAAAGATCGATCTGGTCTTTAGCGATATTGTCATGCCGGGGACCATCGACGGCGTCGGGCTTGCGAGAGAAATCCGCTCGCGATATCCGAATTTGGCCGTGGGCCTTACGACCGGTTACAGCGATGCCGCGAAAGCCGCTCCTTCGAACTTAAAAATACTACGTAAGCCATTCGATACCGAGGCGCTGAGAGATTTTATCCATGACGTTACGCCGCCGAAAGTATTGAAGGCTTCCGGCGTGCCGCTGGCGTCAAATGCGGCCGGCGCTGCGCGCGGAAGTTGATCGAGACCCTCCACTCGAACTGTCGTTCACCGGCGTCAATGCGAAGCCGCGTAGAGCTCCAGCGGTTCCTGGAGACCCTTCATGGAATGTCTGCCTCGCTCGTCGAAGCGAAGACCTGACCCGGCGACCAGATCCTTCAGGGTTCGTGACACCAGTACCTCTCCCGGCCCGGCTACAGCCGAGACGCGCGAGGCGATGTGGACCGCAATGCCTTGCACGTCAGCGCCGGTGACCTCGATCTCGCCAGTATGCAGGCCACAGCGGACTTGAAGGTCCAGGGCACGGACTGCCCCGGCGATGGAGCAGGCGCAGCGCACGGCGCGCGCAGGGCCGTCGAACGTGGCAAGAAACCCATCTCCGAGCGATCTCACTTCATTGCCGCGGAAACGCGCAAGCTCTCGCCGCACGGTCGTGTGATGCGCTTCGAGCAGGCTGCGCCAGCGCTGGTCGCCCAATTGTTCCGCCCGCGCCGTCGAACCCACGATGTCCGTAAACAGGACGGTGGCAAGGACACGCTGGTCCTCTGCCGCGGATACTGATCCGGTCAAAAACTCCTCAATGGCGTCAATGATCGGTTCATGCACAAAAAAGAGATGATCATCTCCCGGCAGCTCGATCAGTGTTGCTCCCGGAATGTGCTCGGCAAGGAAGCGTCCATGTTCGATGCCGATCAGCGTGTCATCTGAGCAGTGGATGACCAACGTCGGTACATGAACTGATGAAAGAATGTCGCTGATATCGATTTGGCTGATCATTCTTACCAGTGCCAGCGCAGCCGCCGGGCTGGCCCCAAGCCGCTCGAAGCGGCCCCACCATTGCTTCAATGCCGGATCGTTCCGATGCGACGGCGCCCACATCGCCAGATTGCGACCGCTGCCCCAGGCTTTATCGATATATTCGATGAAAGCCTGCAGGCCGCTAGGCGTAATCCAGGAGGAGCGTGCAAAGGTGCCGTAGAGCACCAGCGCATGACATCGTTGCGGGTAGGTTGCGGCAAAAAGCGTCGCCAACGGACCGCCTTCCGATACGCCTAGCAGTGCTGCACGTTCCATTCCCGCCGCATCCATCACCGCGCGGGCATCGTCCATGCGCTGGTCCAATGACGGGGCCTCGCCGACACGGTCGGAGAGGCCGGTCCCCCGCTTGTCGAATATCGCTACGCGGGCGAAGCTGGATAGACGAAGCAGCCACCGCGCGAGATCGGGGTAGTCCCAGTAATTCTCGATGTGCGACACGAACCCGGGTACAAAGACAAGATCAATCGGCCCGTTGCCAAAGACCTGGTAGGCAATGTGAACCTCGCCGCTTTTCGCATAGCGAGTGACTGGCAACGCCATCAAAACCTCCGGAAGTCCAGGCGAATTGGTGCATGCCCCGGCAAAAAAGAGAAGCGCCCGTGACGCGATCGGCCAGCTATCGTCCGCCCGTTTTTCCGCGATCCGCCTGTTCCTGGTTTCGGCCGCTCGACGAACGTACAGCAAAGGGAAAATGAAACAACAGAACCTCTGTCGGCGGCCTAAGGTGGCGGACTCGAGCCAACCACAGCCCGGTCCCGAACTGCTTAGAATTCCCGCTGGATTGATGATTTTCCGCCATTGCGGTCCGAGGCCGTCAGACCAATAATGATCGAGCGCCGCCGGGGCGGGCGGTCGGAGAATTACAACGGGGAGAAC
>JAICIT010000554.1 GCA_025960445.1 Bradyrhizobium sp.
GATTATGCGCAGCGGGTGAAGGGACAAAACTTCGCCGACGCCGTCGTGCTCGGGATGGGGGGGTCGAGCCTCGGGCCCGAAGTGCTGGCGCAAACATTTCCGAAGAAAGCCGGATTTCCGAAGCTTCACGTGCTCGACTCCACCGATCCGGCCCAGATCCGCAATCTCCAAGCGTCGGTCAATATCGCCAACACGTTGTTCATTGTCTCCAGCAAATCTGGCGGCACCACTGAACCAAACGTGATGAAGGATTATTTTTTCGCGCGCGTATCCGAGGCCATCGGCGCCGACAAGGCGGGGCATCGCTTCATCGCGGTAACCGATCCCGGCTCATCGCTGGAGAAGGTTGCGACCAAGCAGGGGTTCGCCCGCGTCTTCCACGGTGACCCGAGCATCGGCGGACGCTATTCGGTGCTGTCGCCGTTCGGCCTTGTGCCCGCCGCGACGGCAGGGATCGATGTCCGCACCCTGATCGCGCACGCGCTTTCGATGGTGCGCTCCTGCGGACCGGACGTGCCACCGCACGAAAATCCTGGCGTGCAGCTTGGCCTCGCCATGGGGCTAGCCGGCCTGAACGGCCGCGACAAGGTGACCATCCTGTCATCCCGGAAAATCAGTGATTTCGGCGCATGGGTCGAGCAACTCATCGCGGAATCCACGGGCAAGGAAGGCAAGGGTCTGATCCCGATCGATGGCGAGCCGGTCGGTGAGCCCGGTGTGTACGGTCACGACAGGTTCTTCATCGACATCAGGACTGAAGGCGAACACGACGCGGCGCATGATGAAAAGCTGAGCGCGTTGGAAAAGGCGGGTCATCCCGTGGTTCGCATCGTCATGAAATCGATCGACCATATCGGCCAGGAATTCTTTCGCTTTGAAATGGCGACCGCCGTGGCCGGCGCCATCCTCGGCATCAATCCGTTCAATCAGCCGGACGTAGAGGATGCCAAGATCAAGACTCGCGAGCTGACCGCGGCATTCGAAAAATCCGGCGCGCTGCCGCCGGAAAGGCCGGTGATGTCGACCGCACAGGTCGACCTCTATACCGACGAGACCAATGTCGCGGCCTTGCGCAAGGCGGGCGCCGATGGCGATCTTGGGTCGTGGGTGAAAGCGCACCTGTCCCGTGTTCATGCTGATGACTATGTGGCGCTGCTCGCCTATGTCGAACGCGATGCGAGGCACATCGACGCCTTGCAACGGATGCGCCTGGACCTTCGCGAAAAACGGCACGTCGCCACCTGCGCCGAATTCGGACCGCGTTTTCTGCATTCCACCGGACAGGCCTATAAGGGCGGCCCCGACAGCGGTGTGTTCCTGCAGATCACGGCAGATGACGCCAGCGATCTCGCGGTCCCCGGCCAAAAGGCCAGTTTCGGCGTGATCAAGGCGGCCCAGGCCCGCGGTGACTTCGACGTGCTGACCGAGCGTGGGCGGCGTGCCTTGCGCATTCACCTGAAGGGCGATCTCGAAGCGGGATTGAAACTGCTCGACACCGCGATCACGGACGCATTGATCCAAGGATAACAAGATGCAGCTCGGCATGATCGGCTTGGGACGGATGGGCGGCAACATCGTCCGCCGGCTGATGAAACACGGACACACGACCGTGGTTTACGACAAGGATGCCAAAGCCGTCACCACCATGGCTGCCGAAGGCGCTACCGGAGCGGGTACGCTTGAAGAGTTCGTTCGAAAACTGGAGAAGCCGCGAGCCGCCTGGGTCATGCTGCCGGCCGGCAAGATCACCGAAGCGACCATCGAGGCTCTCTCCAAACTGATGGAGCGCGGCGACGTCATTATCGATGGCGGCAATACGTTTTGGCAGGACGACGTCCGGCGCGGCAAGGCGCTAAGGGAGCGCGGCATCGATTACGTCGACGTCGGCACCTCAGGCGGAGTGTGGGGCATCGAGCGTGGCTACTGCATGATGATTGGCGGTGACCGTGCGGTGGTGGATCGCCTCAACCCGATTTTTGCCGCCCTCGCGCCGGGCATCGGCGATATCACGCGAACTGCCGGTCGCGAAGGACGCGATCCCCGTATTGAGCAGGGATATCTGCATGCGGGACCCGTGGGTGCCGGTCATTTCGTAAAGATGGTTCACAATGGCATCGAGTACGGGCTGATGCAGGCCTATGCCGAAGGATTCGATATCCTGAAGAACGCGAATATCGACGCACTGCCGGCGGAGCATCGTTTCGATCTCGACGTTGCCGACATCGCCGAGGTGTGGCGTCGCGGAAGCGTGATCCCGTCCTGGTTGCTTGATCTGACGGCGTCCGCGCTCGCCAAAAATCACACGCTCGATAATTACTCCGGGTTTGTCGAAGACTCCGGTGAAGGTCGCTGGACCATCAACGCCGCAATCGAAGAGGCGGTGCCGGCCGAGGTACTGACAGCGGCCCTGTTCGCCCGATTTCGCTCGCGCAAGGAACATACGTTCGCCGAGAAAATTCTCTCAGCGATGCGCGAGGGTTTTGGCGGCCACAAGGAACCGCAGGAGCATCCCGATCCGGCCCGTCAAAGCGCGCCCGAAATC
>JAICIT010000555.1 GCA_025960445.1 Bradyrhizobium sp.
GTAGCATCGTGGGGCGAGAAACCGACCGCGTTGGCGAGGAGATTATAGAGCACCTGCACGACACGGCGCTCGTCTCCGATGAAGCTGCCGATATTGGCGTCGATATCGACCTTGAGCTTTATGCGGTCGGTCGCCAACCGGTCCTGGATGCCTTCGGCGGCGGCCTCGATCGTTTTGCGTATGTCGACAATACCCAGATTGAGCGACATCGCGCCGGCATCGATAGTTGCGAGATCGAGGATGTTGTTGATGATCGCCAGCAGCGCGTTGGTGGAGGTAGTGATGTACGCCAGATATTCGGCCTGCTTTGCCGTCAGCGGGCCGGTAACGGGGTCGCTCAGGAAATGCGCAAATCCGATGATGGTGGTCAGCGGTGAGCGCAGCTCATACGAAACGTGATGGACGAAATCGACCTTCATCTGATCGGCGGCCTCAAGCGCCTCATTGCGCTCGCGCAACGCGCGCTCGACATTTTCCGCGTCGCTGATGTCCTGGAACGTCAGCATCGTGGCGCCGTCGGGCAGCGGCATGGTCATGCAATCGAGCACACTGCCGTCACGCCGCTCCAGTTTGAGCGGCACCTGTACGCGATTTTCGATAGCGGTGATCGCCTCGCGGATCGTGCGCCACGTGTTCGCTTCGTCGAATAGCGGCCGACACCAGGCTTCCACGGCTTCGATATGAGGCTGCTCGCTGAGTGCGTCGGGTGACAGCTTCCACATTTTGGCAAAAGCCGGATTGAACAATTGCGCCCGGCCGTTGCTGCCGAACACCGCAACCGCTTCGGCGAGATTGTCAAGCGTTTCACGCTGCACCCTGATCAGACCGTCGAACCGGCGGGCGAGATCTAGGCTTTCGGTCACGTCATCGAACAGGTAGGTGACGCCGCCTTCCGGATTGGGGGTGGTGACGACGCTGACAGCGCGGCCATCCGGGAGATACCAGGTATCCTTGGTAGGTTCGACCGCGCGGTAAGCCTCGTGCAGCTTGGCTTTCCAAGCGCGGAAATCCGGCTGCTCCGGGAGTTTGCGCGCCGCGCGTAGCCGATCGAGCACGCTCGAATCGTCGGGATTGGAATCGAGAAACGTCCGGTCGAGATCCCACAGGCGGCGATAGGAATCATTGTAGAACGCTAGCCGCCGAAGTCCGTCGAAAACGGCAACACCGGATGACAATTGATCGAGCGTGCGGCGATGAGCCTCCGCCATGCGGACCAGCGCTGCGCCGAGGGCGGTGGCTTCGCTGGCGTCGATGGCGATGCCGGCGATTCCGCCACCGAGCTTGAGAGCATGCACGTCATACACGCGGCGCTCACCGCCGACCACGATCGGCAGCCGCCCGGAAAATTCCGAATGGTCATTGAGCGCCCGGCTCATGGCTTCGCGCTGGTCGGATTCGAGCAATTCGAGGTCGCGATCGACGGCGTCGACAGTGCTTACGGCTTCGGTGGCTTTCGCATAGGCGACGTTGGCATAGCGCAGCCTGCCCTGGGCGCCTTTGGCCCAAATCGGCCATGGCAGGGCGACTGCGAAATCGCGCAACAGCTCGGTTTCTTCCAGCAGTACCTTGTATCGCAGATTCGATTCCGCCAGCTCGCGGCGGATACCACCCAGCTCGCGAAGCCGGACAATGGCTTGGCCGCCAATCGCCCGGCCCGTCGCTTCGATCGAGCGTCCATTCGACGTGCTCAGATTGAGCAGGAAGCTTTCGCCGGACTCGCGCAGCGCGTCGAGCGCGTGGTCCATTTGCAGCGCCGGCTCCGGCGGCAGCCACGTTCCGAAGGCGAGGATGCGCTGGGGGGCATGTTGCGGAGACTGGTGCGGCATCAGCAAAGAGGTGTCCCCGGTGATTTCGGGACGATCGTCGCCGGCCGCCCAAGAAATCAGGATCTGCGGCTCCGCGAACAGCAGCGCCCGGAAGCGGTCGGCCTGCGCCTGCAGCTCGCCGACTTCCGCCCTCAGCCGAGCCTCGTTTCTGGCGGCGCGCAGCCGGGTTCGCATTAACAGGATCGCCGCCAGCACTGAAAACCCGAGCAGCGCCAGCGCGGTGGTCAGCACCGCGAATTCCTGCCGATTGAGGTCGAGATAGCCGGAGAGGACCTCTATTACGGATGATTCGTCCGCCTTGGCGGGCTTAACCGAGACGACTGCTGCGGCGACAAGTGTGACCGCGCCGAGGCGTGCCAGTGATGTGCACGACAGCAGGGTCCGACGCATCGCAACGATCACGCCTGACATATTTGCCCCAAACCGCACGAATTTGCGCCCGGTGACCCCCCACCGTGCGCGAATCGATTGACAATATCCTCATCCGGACTCGAGGGGTAAGAGTCCAGATCGTGAACGCGAATCCGCTCGCCGAAAAATAGGCATTAACCTGTGCGTGATTGCTGACTCGCTGTTGAGAGATCAGCGGCCGGTCGAGCCAAATCCGCCGCCGCCGCGTTCGGTCGAGGACAGCGAGGTCGTCGCAACCAGTTCCGCTCTCAGGACGGCCGCGATCACCATTTGCGCGATCCGCTCGCCCCGGCGAATCGCA
>JAICIT010000556.1 GCA_025960445.1 Bradyrhizobium sp.
CGGCGAGCATCTTCTGCGGCGGCTCCATCTTGATTGACAACGCCTGACCGGTTTCCATCAAGCTTTTCAAGCTCGACAGGATGGCGGGCCAGCCCTGACGTCCGCCGGAAAGGATGTCGTCCTCGATCGGCCGGTCGTGCGCTTCGGTCACAGTGAGTCGGATGACCTCGCCGGCGGGCTCGATCTCATAACTCACGAGCGTCGGCCCGAGCTTTTCGATCAACGCCGGCCAGTTGACGTTGAAGGTCACGGTGAGTTTCCTCGGCGGTTCGCATTCCACCACTTCGCCGTTGATGTGCACCGAACCATCCGGCTGGCGCAGGACATACGCGCCGCCAACTCTCGGATCGACCTCCACCGCATTGCCGAAGAAATATTTCCGGGAAAATTCCGCTGACGTCAGCGCTTCCCAGACCTTCTCCGGCGTTGAAGCGATATAGATCGTGTAGACCATCGTCGGCCTGAACTTGTGGATATCGATCACTGCTACACCTCATCGGTCAGGAAGCGCGCCAGTCGCAATCTGGAGCGCGTGGTCGCTATGCCGCCTTGGGCGGCAACACCACCGAGCCGGTCTCCAGCAGCGACTTGAGGTTCGAAATGATGCGCGGCCAGCCGCCGGACACCGCCTCGATGAATTTGGACTCCGGCCGCTCGATGGCGTGGGTGATGCTCAGCTTCACCGCTTGAGGGCTGGCGTCGGGAACGGATTCGATCTGGAACGTGCACAGCGAATAGCCCTCGGCCCTCATCTCGGCATTCCACTCATTCCGCCACTTGATGACGAGGCGTTGCGGCGGGTCGGCCTCGACGATCTCGCCTGCGTCGGCGAGCCGGCCGTCCGCGAAGACCAGCTTCCACGGTGAACCGGGCTTCCAGTCGCTTTCGCAATGCATTCCGAACCAGTACTGCCGTATGAACTCCGGAGTGGTCAGTGCGGACCACAAGCGCTCAGGTGTGGTGCGGATGAAGGTGACGTAGACGAAATCAGGTTTACTCATCGCGCTTCTCCAGTTGGCGTTTCAATTCGCTCAGCGCGGCAAGCTTGCCGCGCTCGAATTTCTTGATCCACCGTTCGCCGATCTGATGAATCGGCACGGGGTTCAGGTAGTGCAGCTTCTCGCGGCCGTTCCTGAGCGTGGTGACCAGGTTGGCCTCTTCAAGAATTGCAAGGTGTTTGGTTACGGCCTGTCGCGTCATCGCAAGGCCGTCGCACAGCTCATTGAGCGTCTGTCCATTTTTGGCGTGAAGCCGGTCCAGCAGTAACCGTCTCGAAGCATCTGCCAGCGCCCTGAAGACTTCATCCATCGCGGAAAGATAATAGGCAACCAAATGGTTGCGTGTCAAGGGCGTGTTTTCGCACGCGCGTTCGAGCGTGATATCGTCCGCCCGAGCCAACGCAGATTGGTTTGAACGATCGAGGGTGGAAGGCATGATGGCTTGGCTCAAGCTTTGGTTTGGTTTCGCTTTTTGTTTGCTGCTGTGCGGCGGATTCGCTGATGCGCAGCAACAAGCAATCGGAGCGGCGCCTGAAACTTCCAACATGCGGCTCGTCGGCAGCAATGATTTGCAGGCGCGTAGCGCCTATCAGCCGACGATCCACCACCAGGGCGATCGCTGGATCGCCTATATCGGACATCACGGTGGCACTGATGATATACCCGCGCCGCTCAATCCGATGACCGGCAAGGCCGAGCCGAACGGCACCTCGATTGTCGACGTCACCGATCCCTCCCATCCTATCTACCTGCGCCACATTCCGGGGCAGCAGGGAAAATATGAAGGCGGCGGCGCGCAGATGGTGCGCATTTGCGACGGCAACGCGCTGCCCAAAGGTGAGCGCAATGCGGTTTACATGCTGCGCACCTTCGGCAGCGAAGCGCATGAAATCTGGAACGTCGCCGATCCGGCAAATCCGGTGCTGCTCACGCGGATCGGCGGGCTGAAAGATACCCACAAGAGTTGGTGGGAATGCGACACCGGAATTGCGTTGCTGGTGTCGGGCGCGCCGGATTGGCGCACGCGACGCATGACGCAGGTTTATGATCTCAGCGATCCCGCCCATCCGGTCAAGATCAGGGATTTCGGACTTCCCGGCCAGGAGCCCGGCGCAACCGGCGCGGTGCCGACCGAATTGCACGGGCCGATCTCGACCGGTCCGCAAGGCAACCGGGTTTATTTCGGATACGGCACCGACAAGGGGGGCATGTTGCAGATCGTCGATCGCGACAAGCTCATCAACGGCCCGAGCGAGCCGACGCCGGACAATCTCCGGTTTCCGGAAATCTCGCGCCTGAACATGTCAGCGTTCAACGGTGCCCATACCACCTTTCCGATGATGGGCATGCCGATCGCCGAATTTTCCAGGGACAAGGATGGCAAAGCCCGTGACATCGTGATGATCGTCGACGAGGCGATCCTCAATGAATGCAACGAGCCGCGGCAGATGGTGTGGTTTGCAGACGTGACCGTCGAGAATCGCCCGATGATGATTTCGAGCTACACGGTTCCGGAGGCGAGCGGCTCGTTC
>JAICIT010000557.1 GCA_025960445.1 Bradyrhizobium sp.
ATCATCAATCGCATGGACCGCGCCTATGTTAGCGAGCGCAATTGCGGTGAAATCCGCCTGATCTATCGCCTGACGCGAATTGAGGATCGCGTTGCGGACGAGGGCGCAACATCGCCACGGCTGCCTATGACGCTGAACGTGTTGCTGCACGCCAGGAGCAATGGCGCGATCGATCGAAGCGGTAAGCCTATCACCTGTGCCGAGATCGCAAGTCGCTGGCTATCCACCGCCGATCTGGCGCTGACCGGCGCCGCGCTCTCGGAAAAGCTGACGGAAGCGGATGGAGCGCTGGATTTGATTCGGCCTGAAAATATCCACCGCATCGAAACCAATCTTCAGATCGCACACGCGCCTAAATCGCCGGTGCGCGATTTCCGTACCGATTACCTGTTCAAGGTGTTCGACTACGATCGTGGCTCCGGGACATTCGAGCAAGCGCCGCTCGAGAACCAGATCGATCGCGAGCGCATTCTGGCGGACCAAACGCTCAGGCGCGAATTCAAGGCATGGCTGCTCGACCCCGCGCATTTCGCGGAGCTGGATCGCGGCACGATCCAGATTCCTGAGAAATTCCTGGCCACCGCGGCGATCGCACCGA
This sequence comes from Bradyrhizobium sp., assembly GCA_025960445.1. GTDB lineage: Bacteria > Pseudomonadota > Alphaproteobacteria > Rhizobiales > Xanthobacteraceae > Bradyrhizobium. The sequence continues at coordinate 599 of JAICIT010000557.1, forward strand.
CACCACTTGGCTTCTCCAGCCCGAACCTGCAGCCCGCGTTCGGGCTGCTGCAAGGCGACGATGCGGCGGTCGAACCCGTGTTCAAGGAAGCTGACGTCCTCTTGGCTTTGCACAAGGCTGCCGAGCACGGCACCAAATTGCAGAACATCCGCTCGGTCGCCGGCTTTGAGCGCCGGCTTAATGACATCACCTGCTCGGGCTGTCATCAGACACGTGGGATCGGCGGCTTTCATTTCCCCGGCGTGGACTGGCAAGCGGCCAAGCCCGACAACTCGACCGTGGTGCCTGGCTCGCCGCACTTCTTCGCCGACCAGATTCGCCGGCGCGACATCCTTGCGGCTTTGCGGGACGGGAGGCCACCGGATTACTCGCGCGGTTTCTCAAACCGACCGCAACTGCGTGGGAGCAATGAACTCGCCGGTACCGAATACGAGGATGGCTGGGGGGCGAGTTGTTATGTTCAGCATGCGAAGGCAGCGGAGAACGACCGAAGTTTCATGTCCTGGACGTGCGCAAAAGGGCTCTCGTGCCAACCGGTCGGCAGTGCCTCGCGAATTGGCATGTGTTTTGTCGGCGACGGCCATTAGATTTCGATAGTGCATCGGCACTGCACGCGCGCTCGCAGGCCGGTAAGCGGCAGCGTCAAGGCGTTGCGGAAGGCGCGCAACGGGAGCCTGATTGACAGTAGTCTCACCAATCATGTTTCATCCCGGCGATCGGTTCGATAGTCGAGGCCGGGAGGAAAGATGGACGACGTTATTGTTGTCGGCGCCGGCATTGGCGGATTGACGCTGGGACTGGCGCTGCATGCAGCCGGAATCCCGTGCCGCATCTTTGAGTCCGCCGCCGAAATCAGGGCAGTTGGCGTCGGCATCAATCTGCTTCCGCACGCAACAAGTGAGCTCGCTGCTCTCGGGTTGGAGCCGGCATTGGCGCGGGTCGCCATCGAGACCACCGACGCGACCTTTTTCAATCGCTTCGGCCAATTGATCTATCAGGAGCCGCTCGGCCGCGCCGCCGGTTACGACCATCCGCAGTTCTCGATTCATCGCGGCGATCTGCAGATGGTCTTGCTCGATGCGTTCGTTTCGCGCGCCGGCCGCGATCGACTGATTACTGGACGGCATTGCACAGCCGTCAAGCAGGACGAGACCGGCGTTACCATCAGCTTTTCCGACCGCCCGGGTGGCGCCAGTGTCGGCAGCATCCGTAGCGGCGTCGTGATCGCGTGCGATGGCATCAACTCCGTCATCCGAAAACAATTTTATCCCAATGAGGGCGAGCCGCGTTATTCGGGCGTCAACATGTGGCGCGGCGTGACCAGGTGGAAGCCGATTTTGTCAGGTGCCAGCATGGTGCGCGCGGGCTGGCTCTCGCACGGCAAGATGGTGATCTATCCGATCCGGCCGGCCGGGCCCGAGGGCCTGCAACTGATCAACTGGGTGGCGGAAATCGAGACGCCAAGCTATCGCAAGCGCGACTGGAATCGCCCCGGTGCGATCGAGGATTTCCTAGGCGCATTCGCCGATTGGCATTTTGATTGGCTCGACGTGCCCGCGTTCATTCGCGGCGCCGATAGTGTGCTGGAATTTCCGATGGTTGATCAGGACCCGCTGCCGCGCTGGAGCTTCGGGCGGGTGACACTGCTTGGTGATGCCGCCCATCCCATGGTGCCGCGTGGCTCCAACGGGGCCGGACAAGCGATCCTGGATGCGCGAGCGCTCACCTCGGCTCTTCTTGAAAACGATGATCCCGTGGCGGCGCTCACCGCCTACGAAAAGCAGCGGCTGGATGCGACCACCCGTATCGTTCTCACCAATCGAACCAATCCTCCGGACGCCATCTTGCGCGAAGTGTTTCAGCGGACCCATGATCGGCCGTTCGTAGCCATCGACGAC
>JAICIT010000558.1 GCA_025960445.1 Bradyrhizobium sp.
GACGTCAACGCGCAGTCGATCCTGATCACCGACAGCCCGATGCTTGGCAACGAAGTCGAGCGCGCGGTGCAATCGCAACTCGCAACCTTGCCGCGCGCGCAAATCGCGCGAGCCTCATGGAACGACTTCGGTGCAATCATCGTCGTCAACAGCATTGATGAGGCCGTGCCGCTCGCCAACGCGATTGCCGCCGAGCATGTTGAAATCATGACGGCCGATCCGGAAGCGGTTTCCGCTAAAATCCGAAATGCCGGCGCGATCTTCATCGGGCCGCACACGCCTGAGGCAATCGGCGACTATGTCGGGGGTTCAAATCACGTGCTCCCCACCGCGCGGTCGGCGCGATTTTCGTCCGGGCTCGGCGTGCTCGATTTCATGAAGCGAACATCGATCCTGAAATGCGGACCCGATCAGTTGCGGGCGCTCGGACCGGCGGCGATGACGCTCGGCAATGCCGAAGGCCTCGATGCGCATGCGCGCTCGGTCGGGCTTCGCCTCAATCTGCCATGAGCAAATCGCCGCGAGATGGGGATTCGCAAAACCGCGTCGTGGCGGTGACACTCGATGAGGAATCCATCGGGCGGTCAGGCCCGGACATCGAGCACGAACGCGCGATCGCGATCTATGACCTGATCGAAGAGAATTTGTTCGCCCCGGAAGGCGGTGGCGAGGGACCTTTCACGCTGCATATCGGCATCACCGGCAATAGGTTGATGTTCGATATTCGCCGCGAGGACGGCACGCCGGTGGTCGCCCATTTACTGTCGCTGACGCCATTTCGGCGGATCGTGAAGGACTATTTCATGATCTGCGACAGCTACTATCAGGCGATCCGCACCGCCACCCCGGACAAGATCGAAGCCATCGATATGGGCCGCCGCGGCATTCACGACGAGGGCTCGCGCACTCTGCAGGAGCGATTAAAGGGCAAGGTGCAGATCGATTTCGAGACCGCCCGCCGGCTGTTCACGCTGATCTGCGTACTGCACTGGAAGGGTTAACGCATGATCCCGAAAAGTGGGTACCGGTTTTCGGATCAGATCATGCGCAGGACCGAACGCATGATCCCGAAAAGTGGGCACCGGTTTTCGGAACGGATCATGCGCCACGAACGCATGATCCCGAAAAGTGGGCACCGGCTTTCGGACCAGATCATGCGTAATTCCGCAGAAGTCTAGACGCGTGGAAGCGACTTCGCGCGCGCGCAATCCGCAAGCCGTGCTGTTCGCATGCGGGCTGAATAGCGTGCGCTCGCCGATGGCCGAGAGTCTGCTGCGGAATATGTTTCCCGGCGCGCTCTACGTGCGATCCGCCGGCGTGCGCAAGGGCGAGCTCGATCCATTTGCGGTCGCGGTGATGGCGGAACTGGGCCAGGACATTTCCGGGCACCGACCGATGACGTTCGAGGAACTGGACGATTGGGAAGGGCTGAATTTCGACCTCATCATCACGCTGTCGCCGGAGGCGCACCACAAGGCGCTGGAACTGACGCGCACCCACGCCGCCGAAGTCGAATACTGGCCGACGCAGGACCCTGTAGGCGAGCAGGGCAATCGCGAGCAGAAGCTCGACGCCTATCGCGCGGTCTGCGATGGCCTGTTGACGCGGATTCGCCGGCGATTTTCCAAAGTGGGCGCGGCGAGCGGGTGATGTATGGGAAATGTTCGCCATAAATGCGCGCCCGCGCGGCACACGGCAAGAACGAGAGCGGCAGTTGTCTCGGCGCATCCCTTCCGATAGGTTCCGCGCGCGCTCGTATCCTCTCCTCCCGCCGATAACCCTCGCATGCTTGGCCGTCCCAAATTCGTTCTTGCTTCCGGCTCGCCGCGCCGTCTTGCCTTGCTTAATCAGGCCGGCATCGAGCCCGATGCGTTGCGTCCGGCCGACGTTGACGAGACCCCAAGCCGTGGTGAGCTGCCGCGCGCCTGCGCCACGCGGCTGGCGAGGGCCAAGGCCGACGCCGCGCTCAAATCCGTCCAACTCGATGACGAATTGCGCGGCGCTTTCATTCTCGCCGCCGACACCGTGGTCGCGGTCGGCCGCCGGATTCTGCCGAAGGCCAATCTGGTCGACGAGGCCTCGCAATGCCTGCGGCTGTTGTCCGGGCGCAATCACCGCGTTTACACCGCGATATGCCTGGTGACGCCGAAGGAGGCGTTTCGCCAACGGCTGGTCGAGAGCCGCGTGCGCTTCAAGCGACTGAGCGAGGACGACATCCAGGCCTATATCGGCTCTGGCGAATGGCGCGGAAAAGCCGGAGGCTATGCGATCCAGGGCATTGCCGGATCATTCGTGGTCAAGATGGTTGGCTCTTATACCAACGTCGTCGGCCTGCCGCTGTACGAAGCCATTACACTGCTCGGCGGCGAAGGTTTTCCAGTTCGTTTCGGTTGGTTGAATGCCATCTGAGCCACCTAAAGATGCCGGTCCGGACCAGGACCCTTCAAAGGGACCTGGCAAGCCGTGCCCGATCTGCGGTAAGCCCGCCAC
>JAICIT010000559.1 GCA_025960445.1 Bradyrhizobium sp.
CTGATCTTGATTTGATTGTTGTGGTCACGGCGGGGAACTACAGTGAGCTCGAGCAATGGCTCCCACCGATCCGGGTCATGCGCGAAGTCGTGCTTCCGAGCTTGTTGTGACTCTGGGCGGCCGGGCGATTATTTTCGGAGCTTTTGTTCTCAACGCTATTGAGGATCCAGTCAGATGAGCGCGCACGGCCCGATGCCGCGATCGGCATGGATCTTCCCAGCACTAGGCGCGCTGCTCTTCGCCACCGCCACAGCGCTCGGCTTCACGTTCACGCCGTCAGTTGTCGGACTGCTGTTCGCGGCGGTGTTGCTCGTCATCCTGTTCGGAACGGTGTTTGCGGCTGTGCATCATGCGGAGGTGATCGCGGAGCGGATCGGTGAGCCCTACGGCACGCTGTTGTTGACGCTTTCGGTCACGATCATCGAGGTCGCGCTGATCGCGACCATCATGCTTGGCGAAAAGCCTGTGCCAACATTGGCGCGCGACACGGTATTCGCCGTGGTGATGATCGTCTGCAATGGATTAGTCGGAATTTGCATCATGGCCGGCGGACTGCGCTATCGCGAGCAGGACGTCCAGGTCTCGGGATCGAGCCTCTATCTCAGCGTCCTCGTCGTGCTGGCCACGATTACCCTGATCTTGCCCAATTACACACTGACCTCGCCTGGGCCGGTCTATTCGGCTGGACAGCTTGGTTTCGTCAGCGTCGTTACCCTCATTCTCTATGCGGTATTTCTTTATACACAGACGATTCGACATCGCGACTATTTCGTCGGTAAATCAGGCTTTGCGAATGACAGCGGGCTCTCGTCGGGCCGGATGCTCGGCCTGAACCTCCTGCTGCTGGTGCTGTCGCTCGCCGTAGTCGTGCTCCTCGCGAAAAAGTTCTCGCTGGTCATCGACTTCGCCAGTGCGTCGATCGGCGCGCCACCCGCCTTCGCCGGCGTGGTAGTGGCACTGCTGATCCTTTTGCCCGAGAGCGTCGCCGCGGTTGCCGCGGCACACAAGAACGATCTGCAGAAGAGCATCAACCTGGCGCTTGGCTCGTCGCTGGCAACCATCGGGCTGACGATTCCGGCGGTTGCCGTGGCGGCTTACGTGTTGGACAAGCAGCTCGTGCTTGGAGTCGACGCGCAAGGCATGGTGCTCCTGGTCATGACCTTCGTCGTGAGCATGCTGACCTTCGGCACCGGCCGCACCAATATCCTGTTCGGCCTGGTTCACCTCGTGGTATTTGCTGTCTTTCTGTTTATGGTTTTCGTGCCCTAAGCGGGCGGGAGTTGGTGAAGAATGATCAGCGCCGAATCGGAGATTCAGGTCGATACCCCGGAGGTCCGGGTTACCCGGTGGCGGCTGGCGCCGGGCAGCGCCACCGGACATCACATTCACGAGATGGATTATGTGATCGTGCCGGTGACTTCAGGCGAAATGACCATCGTGGCGCCCGGCGGTGAACGCTCGAAGGCGCAGCTTGGGGCCGGGAAATCCTACTTCCGCAAGGCCGGCGTCGAACACGATGTCCTCAATGAGTCGGCCGACGAGATCGTGTTTTTGGAAGTCGAATTGAAACCATAACGCCGCCCTCGAGCCGCTTGCCATCGATCCGTCTCAGTTGATCCCTGAATGCGCCTCAAAGTTTCAGCATCAGAACAGCCGGGGAGTGGCCGGAATGCTGAAATACGTCTCCAAATTTGCGATGGACATACTGCCCTCGGTCGCTGCGACCATCATCGGGGCCTACATCGTCAACCATTACATCACCGCCAAGCCCGCCGCCGATGCCCCGGCCGCTGCGGCGTCCGCCGCAAATCCGAACAACGCCGATGCCAAGCGCCATGGGAAGCCCTCGAGTGCTTCCATAGACCCCGCCAATCTGCCCGGGCCGGGGGTGACAGCCAAGGGGATTTCCGAAAAGGCGATGCTTGAGAAGACGGCCGGCGAGAAGCCCGCCGCCGCTGAAAAGTCGACTCCCGTCGAAAAGTCCTCCGAAAAATCCGTCGAGAAGCCGGCCGAGACCGCTAGCATCCCGGCGGAGACACGGCGCCGTCAGTCAGGTGCGCGGGAAAAGGGGCTATTCAAATCTGCTTCCGTGCCGCCCGTTGAGCCGGCGGTTGCGCCCGAGGAGCATCGCGACGCCAACGAATTGGCGCGGGCGGCTATCGAGCGGCTGCGGGGCTCGAATTCAAATGAGGGGTCGCCGCGCGCGCAGGAAGCTGCCCGAATTCCCGATCCTCCGCGGGTCCCCGATGTGGCTCACGTCGTAGCGCCACCCCCGATGCCGGGTCCGGTCGTGTCCTCACCGCCGCCGCTTCCGCCAGCGATCATGGTTTCCACGCCGCCAGTCGAGACCTCACCGGCACCGGTCGAAGCCGACAACCCGAATCGGCCAACTCCGCCGGCTGAGATCCCGACGGCTTCGGTTCCGACCGGACCGCTCGATCTACGCGCCGAAGCCGCGCAGCCGCCGAGGCCGGA
>JAICIT010000560.1 GCA_025960445.1 Bradyrhizobium sp.
GCTCGATCTATCTTTCCGACATCGGCTTCTTTGTCAGCGCCACGTTGTTGACGCTGCTATTGACTGTGCGGGCGCTGGCGCGACGATAGGAGTGACGATGTCGCGGTTTACCCGATCCGATCTGGTCGTCGCCGCGCTCATCGCCGCCGCGATCCTGTTCGGCGCGCTCGGCTTCGCGGGTTTTGGCGAGAAGATCTCCAACACCCTGTTGTTTGCAGCCTGGTCGCTTGCGCTCGCGGCGCTGTTCGCGCTCGCAGTCCGCCTGCCGCTGCGCGGCCGAGGATCGCGGTGGACCGCCTGGGCCGCCAACGCGATGATCGTCTGCGGCGCGATAGGCGTGGTGGTTGCCGCCAACGTCGCCCTTTATCGTCACGACGTGCATTTCGACGCAACCCGCGAGGGCCTTAACACCCCTCCGCGGCAACTCACGGACGTTATCGATCAACTGCGCTCGCCGCTTTCGCTGGTCTATTTCTATAACGCCAGCGATCCCAACGCGCTCGCTACGCGGGATATGATCGAGAGCGCGGCGCGCAACCATCCGCTGCTCGCGTTCCGCGCCATCGATCTCGACAAGGAGCCAGGATTGGCGCGCGACATCGGCGTGCATTCCTACAATACGGCGGTGTTGCAGGCCGGTGACCGCAAGGTGCTGGTGCCAAATGTCACGGACGCCGCGCGTCTTGGCTACGCCGCGCTGCGCGTCCTTCGGCAGCGCGCCGAGACGATCTGCTTCGTGACCGGTCATGGCGAGACATTCCGTCCGATGCCCGGGCATTATCATTTCAGTCACGTCGAGACGCTGAGGGGCCATGACACGCCCGGCGCCGGCGACGTGCTGGTCGCGGAGCCCGATCAACTCGATCGGTTTCAACTGGCGCTCAACGAGGTTGGTTTCGAGATGCGCCCGCTCGTGATGGCCACGGCGAGCGCCGTTCCGGCCGATTGCACCGTGGTTGCTGAGATCGGTCCACGAACCGCCCTGGCGGCCGGCGAAGCGGATCTGCTGGCCGACTATCTCAAGAATGGTGGCCGGCTCGTGATGCTGATCGATCCGCAGTTTCCGATTGGAGACGAGTTGCAAAGCCATTTGTTCACTCCGCTCGGCCTCTCGAGCGAAGCGGCCATCATCATCGATCCGTTGAACCATTTTCGCACGGACCCGGACAAGGTCGCGGTGCCCTATTATCCTCCGCATCCGATCACCGCGCGTCTTGCGCTCACGGTGTTCGCGCAGGCGCGGCCGATACGCTTCAGCCAACCACCTTCGGCGGTGAGGGCTACTGTACTTGCCACCAGTAGCAAGGATAGCTATCTGCGCCCGCCTTCGGCCGCCGGTGGTATCAACGTCGCAGCAGCGGGACCGGTCCCCGCCGAGGTCGAGCATGGCGCACAGGCGCTCGCGGTCGCGCTTGAAGGCGCCTTTCCCGGAGCCTCACCTGACAAGCGCTTTCGGCTTGTTATGTCGGGCACCAGCAAGTTCGCGACCAACGAATATTTTTCGTATGTCTCGAATGGCGAATTATCGGTCGCCATCATGCGATGGCTTGCCGAGGACGATGCATCGCCGAACCTCGCACCAAAGACCTACAATGTACCTGAAGTCGTGCTGACGAGCGCCCAGATGCGCGACACATTTATTGCCCTTGAAATATTGCTGCCGCTCAGCACCGCGCTTCTGGGCGTCGCGATGTGGTGGAGACGGCGTTGACTGGCGCGGCGGCGATGCGCGCGGCCGGGCGATGGAAGACGCCGCTCGGCATCATCGTGCTGCTGGTGCTACTTCTTGCCTTGGTTCTTTCGGGGCAATGGCCGGAGCTGCGTAGCAAGCTGTCGCCCTCGCCCAAAGGCCTTCTCGCCATCGCGTCGAACGATATTGAGCGCATCAGCATTCGATCGGGCACCGAGAGCGTTGCGCTGCGCCGGCAGCCCGGCGGATGGACCATCGATGGCATGGATGGCCCCGCCGCCGCCGAGCTCACCTCACACGTCGATACGGGCCTGAGATTCCTGAGGGTTAGCGAGCCGTCTCGCGAGATTCCCGCGGGCGAACTCGCGCCCGAAGGTTTTGCGGCGTTCGGGCTCGATCCGCCGTCCGAGGTTGCGGTGCTCGAAACCCATTCCGCCATCGCGGCAACCGTGAACTTTGGGACGACAAATCCAGCAGGCACATCGCACTATATCAGGCTCGGCGGCGCGCCGACGGTCTATCTGATGCCGCGCCATGTCACTGAAGAATGGCGGCTGGTGCTCGATATGACGCGACGGCTGCAAGGCAAGGCCAGCTCCGCCTTCGCAAGCCGCGGCGCGGACCTGCTATTGCCGGTCTCAATGGCGCAGGTCTGGGCTGTCGAGATCGTGGCGAACGGCAAACTCACCCGTTTCGAGCGTGACGCGGCAGGAACATGGTTCAGACACCTCGGTCAGCACGCTCACGCGTCCAGCGGCGATGTTCATGTCGCCGATCCCA
>JAICIT010000561.1 GCA_025960445.1 Bradyrhizobium sp.
AAGGCGCTCAAGACGGCGGACGATCTCCTGCATGGCATCAAGACCAACACGACCGCGGACAAGACAGCCACGGACAAGTCCGCCAGCAAGGCGGCCAACTGAAATCCTCGGCGGCTGGTTAACGCATATCGAAAGGGCGGCCTTCAGGCCGCCCTTTTTTGTGCGTACGACCTGGCTTGGGCCCGCGCCTGAGCCAAGCCTCTTGCAAACCCATAGCCGGTCCAGCGGTGCCGCCAGCTTGCCCCGCCGTGGTATCGTCGCCGTGCTGATTCGGGGAGGTCCATGGCAGATACGGCCGACGATCTGAGCACGCCACTTGGACAGGACACGCTGCGCCGGAAGCGCCGCTACCGGCTGCCTTTTACCCTAAGCCAGGTGATTGCGGTACTGCTCGGCCTGTTTCTGGTCACTTTCGTCGGCTTCGCGGTGTTCAATGACAACCCGTTGGGCGGCGAGCCTATCGCACGCGTGGCGATACGTCAGCCGACGCAGGAAAAAGCGAGCGCGACCGCCCCGGATGTTTCCGCGCACGCGGCTAAATCCGCTCCCAAACAGGCCGCGGTAGAGGGACAGAAGACCGTCACCATCATCGATGGATCAAGTGGGACGCGCCAGAGCGTCGTGATAGCGGGTGACGCGGCGGAGCCGGCCAGCACCGATGCTGCCTCAGGGATGATGGCGGGCATCGATACCCGTCTTCTGGAGAAGACACGTCACGGCATGATCCCCGCGATCTTCGACGGGATAAAGCCATTCACGGCCTATGCCGCGGACGCCGACCGCGCCAAGGCGGCCCGAATGCCCATCGTCGCCATCGTGGTCGCTGGCCTCGGTGTCGGCGCGGCCAAAACGACCGACGCCATCATGAAACTGCCGCCCGCGGTGACGCTGGCATTTACGCCCTATGGCGCCGATCCCGGCAAGCTGGCAGAGCGGGCGCGCGCGCAGCACCACGAGATTCTGCTGCAGGTGCCGATGGAGCCGTTTGACTATCCCGACAACGATCCGGGCCCGCAAACGCTGCTGACGACGCTCACGCCGGAGCAGAACATCGACCGACTGTATTGGCACCTCAGCCGATTCCAGGGATATGCCGGGATCGCCAATTTCATGGGCTCGCGCTTCGTTGTCAGCGACGCGGTGATGCAGCCCATCCTCCGCGAGGCCGCCAAGCGCGGACTTGGTTACCTCGATGATGGCGCTGCTCCGCGCAGCGTTGCCGCAACCATTGCGGCCGGCCAAACCGTGCCCTTTGCCAAGGCAGATATCTCGATCGATGCCGTGCCGACGGCCGTGGAAATTGACCGTGCGTTGGCCAAACTTGAAACGCTGGCGAAGGAACGAGGAATGGCGGTTGGCATCGCTTCGGCGCTGCCGATTTCGATCGAGCGGATCGGCGTCTGGACCAAGGCGCTCGAAAGTCGTGGCATCATGCTTGCTCCATTGACAACGGCGATGCTGAAATCAAAATCCGGTTGAACATCAATCGGCTGTCGCGGGCGCGGGCCTGTTTCAGTTGAACGCCGTGTGAGTGCGGAGAGGCTCTGAGGAATGGCACGCTACGACGACCTGCCCTATCGAACATGCGTCGGCATGATGCTGATCAACCCGGCAGGGCTCGTCTTCATCGGTCGCCGCGCCGGCGGCATCGAACACGTTGATGAAGCGCACGTCTGGCAGATGCCGCAAGGCGGCGTTGATCCGGGAGAGGACACCTGGGAAGCCGCGAAACGCGAACTCTACGAGGAGACCAGCGTCCGTTCGGTCGAGAAGTTGGGGGAACTTCCTGAGTGGCTCATCTACGATATCCCCCGGACCGTTGCCGGGCGCGCCTGGAAGGGGCGCTACCGCGGTCAGCGGCAGAAGTGGTATGCGGTGCGCTTCACCGGCAACGATTCCGAGATCAACGTCGCGAGCCCCGGCGGTGGTCACAAGGCAGAATTTGTTAGCTGGCGCTGGGAGCCGATGAAGAATCTCCCCGAACTGATCGTGCCATTCAAGCGGCCGGTTTACGAACGGGTGGTGAAGGAATTCTCGAGGCTCGTGCCAGCGGGGGCGTGATCCGGAATGATGGGCACATATTTTCGAAAAGATCATGCCGCCGCAAACATAAGAACAGAGGACGGCGGTTTGCGCGGGCGGCTGACGCGCAGTATGCGCGCACAACGCCCGCCCTGCGCTTCGCCAGTTCCTCATGGTAGGAGCGCGGCAACGCCGCGCGTCTCGAACCACGAGGCCGCGGATAATTCAATTCGGCGCGGCGCGCGGTGGCCTCGATCCTTCGAGGCGCATCGCTGCGATGCTCCTCAGGATGAGGATCCTGCCAATAACGTCGTGCGCAATCCAGCGACCATGGTGCGATTGGCCTGATCGGGTCATGATCTCAGGTGTGTTGGCGCCGGAGCGCGCCCCGAAGGACGGCAATTGAATTTATGCTCGATGACAAGCCCTATCGCGCT
>JAICIT010000562.1 GCA_025960445.1 Bradyrhizobium sp.
GCGATCAAGCGGATGTCAGAGGCGTCAAATACCGCAACCCAGGCCGTGAGCGATCGGCATCCGATTCGGCTGCGCGATGCCTTGCGGCAGGCTCGGATCGAGGCGGCCGATCGCACCGGAGTCGTGGTCGACCTGCGCGATGCCGAAGTGGCACGGCTGGAAATTCTGAACGACGCGCTGGAGCCGTTGTTCGCGCAAATTCCGGAACGTGTCGATCTGTTCGATCGCGGCATCAGCCAGGGCGAGACGCCGCGGCTGTGGATCGACGTGGTCGCTCATGTCGTGATGGGACGCGACAAGCGGATCTACCGCTTCGTGCAGGACACCCGTTTCGGCCGCATCGTGATCGCGGAATCGCATGACGTTACCGATATCGTCGACGCGGTCACCGATTACGTTGCGCGGCGCATGGTCGAACGCGAGCATGCGCTCGTCGCCACGCCGGAGCCGCAATCGGCAGTGCTCGTGAAGCCGCGCCGCGGCAGGTTCTGGCCATTCGCGCTGGGTTTCATTGTGGGCGCACTCGCGCTGTTCGCGCTGGCGCTGTATGCGAGTTTGCAAAGCTAGCTGAGAGCGTTTTCGAGCGAAGTGGATGCCGGTTCTCGCGAAGAAAACGCGTCAGAAGAACAAGCTAGATCAGTCGCACCCGCCGCAACTCCTTAAGGCGCAGCCCCTCGTCGATGCCACGGACGATCTGTTCAACTTGCCAGGTGACGCCGTTGCGTTGGATGGAAAACAGATTGTAGGCGGCGGCGGGGTGGTGCCGATGCGCGATGGCGGACGCCGAAGGCACGCCGATCGCCGGTATCGAGCCACGAGGTCCTTCAACCCATATCGTTGAATGCACGTGATCGTGCCCATGCAGGATCAACTCGACCCCATACTGTTTCAAAAGCGCGAGCAGGAGGCGAGAATCGGTAAGCCGCTTAGTATAGGCAGTCGAGCGCAGCGGGTGATGAATCAGCAGCACCCGAAATGCCGGCTCGCTGGACAGTCCGGCGAGCAAGCGATCAAGCGCGTCCAGTTGGGCACGGCCGAGTTGTCCTGTTGCCATCAATGGCGCTGTCGGGACCGCCGATGACAGGCTGATCAGCGCCAGCGGCCCGCGCCGGCGCAAAAATGGGAAGGCGCCCGCGCCATCACGAGCCTGGTCGTCAGCGAGATAACTCGCCCACGCTCGGGCAAACCGATCGCTGGTGGCGCGAACATAAGCATCGTGGTTGCCGGGAACGACGCTGACGCGATCCGGCGGGCCGATGCTCTCCAGCCATCTGCGCGACGGTTCAAACTCCGCCTCGAGCGCGATGTTGACGAGATCGCCTGTGACCGCGATGTGATCCGGCGCTTGCGCCTGCATGTCCGACACAATGGCGTCGAGCACGTCCCTGCGATGGTACTTATGACGGTTGCGAATCCAGTTGAGATAACCGAGCGCACGTTTGCCCGCGAGATCGCGAAGCCGCGCGGCGGGCATCGGCGGGAGATGAGGGTCTGACAAATGCGCCAGCGTGAATGCCGACATTACATCCATCCGAGGGGGCGTGGTGAGCCAGTGAGCCACGGCATGTCATGGTATCCTGTGTCTTGAAAAGGTAATGGCAAGCGGGCTTGGGCGATGCAAGGATCAATCACGATCTGCGGAAATACCGGAATTAGAGCGCGATGAATCTTCAGGCCTTGCGAAAGCGATTCGAGCCGCTGCTGCGGCGGAGTTTCCATCTGTACTGGCGCTTCGCCCGGGGCATGACGCTGGGGGTTCGCGGCATCGTGGTGGACGGCAGTGATCGCGTGTTTCTGGTCAAGCACAGCTATGTCGCAGGCTGGCATTTGCCCGGCGGCGGTGTCGAACCCGGTGAGAGTTTCCTCGACGCGCTGCGGCGAGAGTTGGCCGAGGAAGGGTGCATCGAGGTACTTGGTGAGCCGGTCCTGCTTGGGATGTTCTTCAATAGCCACGTGTCACGCCGCGACCACGTTGCGGTCTACCTGGTCCGGAATTTTCGCCAGAATCGGTCCCCCGAGCCGAACCGTGAGATCGTTGCCTGCGGCTTCTTCGAAGCCGGCGCGCTGCCGGAGGAGACCACCACGGGTACCCGCCTGCGGATATCCGAGGCGCTTCAGGGCAAGAGCCAAATCGGAACGTGGCGCTAGCGATGGCAAGCTGCAGCCGTATTGAAAGCCTTAAACATGGTGGACGCTCGGCTTGTCGCCAGCCGGGGAGAGCTTGAGTGTGCTAAGGGAAGTTTCGAGTCGAGAGTTCCTATGGAATCGGATTTTCCGGAAATGACGATGCGGATAGCGGTTCTGGTGCCGTGCTTCAATGAAGAGGCGGCGGTCGCAACCGTCGTCCGCGATTTCCGCAAAGCGCTGCCGAAAGCGGAGATCTTCGTCTATGACAACAATTCGTCCGATCGCACCGCCGCGGTGGCGCGCGAGGCCGGAGCCGAAGTAAGGA
>JAICIT010000563.1 GCA_025960445.1 Bradyrhizobium sp.
AACGCAGTGCGCAGGCTTTGCTGCAGATCGGAAAAACGATCCGGCAATGCGGCAAAGCCTTTTTCGCCCGCTTCCCAATTGCCCGGAGGCAGGTTGAACAGCGCCTGTTTCAAGCCGTTGCGGTGCAAGCGTTCGCCCACCACTTCCGGCGGATGTTCATAGGGAAACAGGAATTCCACTGCCGTGAACCCGGCCTTTGCGGCTGCCTCGAAGCGGTCGAGAAACGGCACCTCGTTGAACATCATGGTGAGATTGGCGGCGAAGCGCGGCATCCACTTTCCTCTTGTTCTTCGATTATTTCGGCTCGCCCGGCAGATGCGTGCCGGTTACGCGCGCATACATTCGCGCCACCGAAGCATCGTCGTCGCGGCCCATGCCGGAGGCGGCTGTCATCAAAAACATCTGCAGCGCCGCGGCGGCCACCGGCACCGGAAATCTTGCCGTGCGGGCCATGTCCTGAATGATGCCAAGGTCCTTGACGAATATCTCCACCGCGCTTCGCGGCGCGTAATCACCGTCCAGCACGTGCGGCATGCGATTTTCGAACATCCACGAATTGCCCGCGGAGGCCGTGATCACCTCATAGACCTTGCGGATATCCAGGCCTTGTTTGGCCGCGAAGGCCATGGCTTCCGAGGCGGCAGCGATGTGCACGCCGGCAAGCAACTGGTTGATCATCTTGAACGCGGCGCCCTCACCTGCCACGTCGCCGAGTTCGTAGAGCTTTGCGGCCATCGCATCGAGCGCGGGCCTGGCCTTGGCGAAAGCGGCCGGACTGCCCGATGCGAGAATAGTCAGCTCTCCCTGTGCCGCTCGCTGGGCACCGCCGCTGATCGGCGCGTCGAGATAATGCCGGCCGCTCGCTTCCAATTGCTTTGCCAGCCGCCGAGCGACATCGGGATCCATGGTTGCGGACGAAATGAACACCGCATCCTTCGCCATGGTCTCGGCGACGCCGTTCTTCCCGAACAGAATCGTTTCCGTCTGAGCGGCATTGACGACGACGCTGACGACAATCCCGGCTTGCCTCGCCCCGTCAGCCGGCGTACTCGCGCCCTTGCCGCCCTCGGCCACAAACTGCTTGACCGCGTCCGCCGATACGTCACAGCCCGTCACCTCAAAGCCCGCGCGGCGCAGCGAAGTCGCCATACCGAAACCCATCGAGCCCAGGCCAATGACCGCGACAGGTGGTTTTCGGACCACGGTTTCAGGCATGCGGAAATTCCTCGATGTTTCCTCACAGCCGAAATTCGGATAACGGCCTAAAGCATTGGGTATCACGGCTTGGCCGTGCTGCCAAAGCATGAGACAAGGCGGCAAAGAGGAAGCTGCCATGAGCGAAACAAAGGTCCGCGAGGATATCTGCCGGCTCGGCCGCTCGCTCTTTGAGCGCGGCCTGACACCGGGCTCCTCCGGTAATATCAGCGTCAGGCTTGAAGACGGCGGCTGGCTGGTGACGCCCACCAATGCGTCGTTGGGTTCGCTGGACCCCGCTCGATTGTCGCGGCTGGATTCCCAAAGCCGGCTTGCCTCCGGCGATCCGCCGACCAAGGAAGTGCCGCTACATACCGCGCTTTACCAGACGCGCCACACTGCGCGCGCCGTGGTGCATCTGCATTCCACGCATTCGGTCGCGCTTTCGATGCTTCCCGAAATCGATCCGCGCGCGGCGTTGCCGCCCATGACGGCATATTATCTCATGAAATGCGGATCGACGGCGCTTGTCCCTTACTACAGGCCGGGCGACCCGGCAGTCGCCGATGCGATCAAGGGTCTGGCCGGAAAATACTCCTCGGTGCTGCTCGCCAATCATGGCCCGGTGGTCGCGGGCGAGTCACTCGAAGCCGCGGTGTTCGCCATGGAAGAACTGGAAGAAACCGCAAAGCTTTATTTGCTGCTGCGCGGCCTGAATCCGCGCTATTTGACGCCAGGGCAGATCGCGGATTTATCAAAGGCGTTTGGGCTGGGATTGCCGGAGCACAGGCACGAATAGTGTTCCGTCCCCGCGAGCGACCATCAGCTAAAGTACCGCGAGCTGCTTGTTCTTTAGATCCGTGACCAGCATCAAACCCGGTGCGTGGGTGATGGCAAACGGCAGCTTCGCCGCCGCGATCACCGCTTGCGGTGTTACCCCACAAGCCCAGAACACGGGTATCTCGTCGGCTTCCACCGGCACTGCGTCGCCGTAATCAGGTTTTGCAATATCCGCAATTCCGATCGAATGCGGATGGCCGAGATGAACCGGCGCTCCGTGCACTGCCGGAAATCGCGAGGTGATCTGCACCGCGCGAATGGCATCCGCCGGCTTGAAGGGGCGCATCGACACCACCATCGGGCCGGCGAACGGTCCTGAGGGCGCACAGGGGATGTTGGTGCGGTACATCGGCACGCGCACATTGCGCTCGATGTGACGGATCGGCAGGTCGTCCGCCATCAAC
>JAICIT010000564.1 GCA_025960445.1 Bradyrhizobium sp.
ATCGCCGCCATCATGCGCCGGCGCAACGGGCGGCCCTCCGCCAGCTTCATACGATCGGCAAGCGGCATGGTCTGGTCATGCCAGGGTGCCTCATCCTGCTCGCCGTCGGCTGCGGATGCCTCCTGCAACACGGCATCTCGCCGCTCTGGCGAGAGCTGGGCCGAACCATCCATCGACAGCAGTCCGGCAAAGAATCCATTTAACCAGGAGCGCTGGGATTCGGAGAACGGCGCACTCGAAGGAATGACTTCGAGTTTTGCGGGAGGCGTCATCTGGTTCATGTGGAAGCCTCCGCCTCGGCAAGTTTGCGAAGGGCTTCAGCGTCATGGCGGCGCGCGAAGGTCAGGAAAGTTTCATCCGCTGAAACACGATGGGACAAATAGGCCTTTAACAACCGTTCCACCTTCTTCGGCGCGTCGGTTGCCTTGATGTCGCGGTAAACTTCCTGTCCGAGCTCCGCATTCGCACCGAATCCACCGCCGGCGAATAGATGATAGCCCTCGACCGTATCGTCCTCCTGGCCGACGGGAACCTTCGCGGCGATCAACCCGATATCGCTGATGTAATGCTGCGCGCATGAATGATGGCAGCCGGTGACATGTATGTTCAGTGGGGTGTCGATCGGCACCCTTGCCTCGCACCATTCGCCAATTTCGGCGGCATGGCGTTTGGTGTCCGATGCGGCGAACTTGCAGCCGGCATTGCCCGTACAGGCGATCAGCCCGGCGCGAATTTGCGAAGCTTTGACCGACAGGCCGATGGATTCAATGGCGGCCACTGCGATCGCGACGTTCTCGTCGCGTACGCCTGAAATCAAAGGATTTTGCCAGACCGTGAGGCGGATATCACCGTCTCCAAGATCATTTCCAATCTTCGCCAGGCCGCGCATGTGCTCGCTGGTGAGCTTACCGACCGGCAGTACGACTCCGATCCAATTCAAACCAGATTGCTTCTGCTGGTGCACACCAATGTGTGCCATGTGGTCAATCGTTGGGGCGGGTGCGAGAGCTGCGGGCGGAATGCGGGTCAGCATACGGCCGAGCTTTTCTTCCACAAGGAGCAGGAATTGTTCCATTCCGATCCGGTCAATGACGTATTTCAATCGCGCCTTCAGCCGGCTGGTGCGGTCGCCGAGATCGATGAACACTCGCACGATGGCATCGGCGATTTCGGTAGTCTCCGCTGGCTTGACGATGACGCCGGTTTGTTTGGCGAAATCCTTGTGCCCGGTGATGCCTCCGATCCCCAGGCGAAACCACACGCCGGAATCGACTCCAAAACCGTCCTTCAGCTCAACCGCCGAGAACGCAATGTCATTGGTATCTTCCAGGACAGCGATCCTGCCGCCGCCATCGAAGGCGACGTTGAATTTGCGCGGCAATCCGGTTAGCGAGCGGTCATTGAGAATGTGGTAGTGCCACGCGCGCGCATATTCGCGAGTGTCGAGTAGCTCTTGAGGATCGATGCCGGCCGTTGGCGTGCCCGTGACGTTGCGAATGTTGTCAGCGCCCGACCCGCGCGAACACAGGCCGAGATCCTGAATGCCCTCGATTAACGCCACGGCGTGCTTTGGCGGAACTTCACGAAGCTGCAGATTGGCGCGCGTCGTGACATGGCAATATGGGCCGCATAGCCGTTCAGCGAGATCGGCTAGACCCGACAATTGCCAATGCTTGAGGATTCCATTCGGGATGCGCAGGCGACACATATACGAATCCTGCGCAGGCGCTACATGGAATAGGCCATAATAGCGCCAGCGGAAATTATCAGCGGTCGATGGCGGCGCGTTGTCCCGCGCCTGCTGTGCCAGGCGCGCATAGGCGTCGAACGGATGTTCGTCCCGCTTGAACTTCTCCTGGTCGGCGAGTTTCTTCCCAGACGCGATCACCTTGTTTTGCGCTTTGACGTGGGCGGCCTCGGGTCCACTCGGCTCCGCGCTCGCTTGGCTTGCGATGGCATCGCCGAAGCCGCGCCCAACTTTTCTGATTTGCAAGCCGGTGGCAAAACCTTCGAGATAGCGCTTCTGCTCGTCCGAAAAGTCCATGGCGAAAGTTTCGAGTTTCATCGTGCGCTGCGAACTCCTGCGGCAACCTTGAACGACTTGGCAAACCTGCCCTGATAGGTTCGATCCGCTTCGCGATCCATCTTGGACGACAAGCCGCTTGGGAACTGTTCTGGCATCGCAATATTCAAGTTGCGTGCCAGCTCCAGCGCGAGCAAACGGCGTGAAAAATCAAAGGATTACGGGCGCTTTTGGAAGCAGACCCTTGGCTCGGATTTGAGGCAGATAGCCTAAAACTTAACCTCCACTGACATCTCCCATCAGCAATGGGTCCTCGGGTGACCCTCCCTTGAACTCGGCCCGAAAGCTGTGATTACCGCCGTTCGCCACCACGTCCGATCGCAAGCGGGTTGTGATTGCAGGAGATTGG
>JAICIT010000565.1 GCA_025960445.1 Bradyrhizobium sp.
CTCGGTCACGGTCATGCCGTGGACGCCGATAGCGGTGAGAGCCTGGCGCACCTCGTCGAGCTTGAACGGTTTGATGATGGCAACAACGAGCTTCATGATCAGGCCTTCACTTTTCTCAAATTTCGGTCGGCGCGCTTCCGTTGGCGCAAGTCTGGCATCTTTTTGTGCAAATGACACAAAAAGTCGCAACTAGGAACGAAAATCCATTGGACCGCTGTGCCACTTGCCCACTCTCTGGTTGGTTCGGACGCCAAATACAGCCTGTTCGCCGGATTGGGGGACAGCCGACGCGGCGCCATCACTTGCGCTGGCGGAGCGAGCCTTCTTGCGCCACCGAGGCCACCAGCGTGCCGTCCTGCTTGAAGATCATGCCGCGCGTAAGCCCCCGGCCGCCCTGCGCGCTCGGCGAGTCCTGAGCGTACAGCAGCCATTCGTCGGCGCGGAAGGGCCGGTGAAACCACATCGCGTGATCGAGGCTCGCGGGCATCATGCGCTTGTCGAACAAAGTGCGCCCATAACGCGCCATGGCGGCATCGAGCAGCGAGAAATCCGATGCATAGGCCAACGCGCACATATGCAGCGCGGGATCGTCAGGCAATTTGGAGGCGGTGCGTATCCAGACGTGGATTCGACCGTCATCGATCTTCTGGCCAAAATAGCGGCCGAGTTCGACGGGCCGCAGCTCGATCGGGCGATCGGATTCATAATAGCGACGGATGAATTCCGGCATCTCGCGAAACATCGGCTGTTTAGCGACTTCTTCGGCGGTCAGTTTTTCGGGTGGCGGCACGTCAGGCATCTGGTCCTGATGATCGAAGACGCCTTCTTCCTCGATATGGAAAGACACCATGATCGAGAAGATCGCGTTGCCGTGCTGGATCGCGGTGACCCTTCGTGTCGAATAGCTCTTGCCGTCGCGCAGGCGCTCCACTTCGTAAATGATCGGAATTTGGGGGTCGCCGGGCAGGATGAAATAACAATGCAGCGAATGCGGCAGCCGTCCTTCGACCGTCCGGCACGCCGCCACCATGGCCTGTCCGATCACCTGACCGCCGAATACCCGCTGCCAGCTGGTCTTCGGGCTGTTGCCCCGGAACATGTTCACCTCGATCGGCTCGAGATCGAGAATCGAGATCAGGTCAATCAAGCCTTTGGACATCGACGCGCTTTCTGTTCTTGGTCATTCCGGGACGAGCCATGCCTCGCCACCCGGAAATCCGGAGATGATCAATGGAATTTTTCGGGTCGCGAATGCGCATCCGGAAGTGAGGACCACTTGTGGGGCTGAGAAGCCTTGTTTTGCGCCCCTGTTTCGCCCAGCTAATACCATGTAGCAAGTGTAGTCTCATGAAGTGACGCGTAAGGCTTTAGCATGTCGGCACAGCGTAGCATTGTCATCTGCGGCGGAGCGTTCGCCGGCCTGGCGCTGGCGCTGGCGCTGCGCCAGGGACTTGGCCGCGATATTCCCGTGATTGTTGCCGATCCGGCGTTGGGTGCGCGGCCCAGCCGCGACCCGCGCGCGACCGCCATTGTCGCCGCGTGCCGGCGGCTGCTCGATGCGATCGGGGTCTGGAAAGAGGTCGCAGCCGGAGCCCAGCCGATCCTCGACATGGTTGTGACGGATTCCAAGCTGGAGGACGCCACGCGTCCGGTGTTCCTGACTTTCACCGGCCATGTCGAACCGGGCGAGCCCTTTGCCCACATGATCGAAAATCGACATCTGATCGACGCGCTGGTTCAACATGCGGAAGCAGAGGGAATCGATCTGCGCGCCTGCGCTGTGACAGAGTTCGTCTCGCATGCAGACGCCATCGATGTGACGCTTTCCGACGGCGCGGTGATTAAAGCGAACCTGCTGGTTGCGGCCGACGGCGCGCGCTCGAGATTGCGCGAGCGGGCGGGCATCGCAACCCATGGCTGGGACTACGATCAGTCCGGCATCGTCGTGACCGTCGGGCACCAGCGCGATCATCATGGACGTGCCGAAGAGCACTTCCTGCCCTCCGGCCCGTTCGCGATCCTGCCGCTGACGGGAAAGCGATCGTCGCTGGTGTGGACCGATAAGCGCGGCGAGGCAGCCCGGATCGTTGCCTTGAACGATGACGAATTTCATCGCGAACTGGAGCAGCGCTTCGGCCTTCATCTCGGTGAGATCGCGGCACTCGATAAGCCGCGCGCGTTTCCGCTCGGGTATTTCGTGGCGCGCTCGTTCATTGCCGAACGAATGGCGCTGGTCGGCGATGCTGCCCATGTGATTCACCCGATTGCCGGACAAGGTCTGAACATGGGGCTGAAGGACGTAGCGGCGCTGGCCGAAGTGGTGGTCGATGCCGCGCGACTTGGCATGGACCTCGGCCAGGCAGATGTGCTGGATCGATACCAGCGCTGGCGGCGGTTCGACACCATGGCGATGGGGTTGGCGACCAACTC
>JAICIT010000566.1 GCA_025960445.1 Bradyrhizobium sp.
CATTCAGTGGTATTCGCCGGATTTTCCCCGGACAGCCTGGCCCAGCGCATCACCGATTGCCAATCCAGGATTATCATCACCGCCGACGAGGGGCTGCGCGGCGGCAAGAAAGTGCCGCTGAAGAGCAACGTCGACGCGGCGATCGCCAAAGCCGGCGGTGTCGATTGGGTCGTAGTCGTGAAGCGTACCGGCGCCGCCGTGGACATGAATCCATCGCGCGATCTCTGGTACCACCAGGCCGCCCAGATGGTGACGACGGAATGTCCGTGCGAACACATGCATGCCGAGGATCCGCTATTCATTCTCTATACTTCGGGGTCGACGGGGCAGCCCAAGGGCGTGCTGCATACAACCGGCGGCTATCTCGTTTTCGTGTCGATGACGCACCAATACGTGTTCGACTATCACGACGGCGATATTTACTGGTGCACCGCCGACGTCGGCTGGGTCACCGGCCACAGCTACATTCTCTATGGGCCGCTCGCCAATGGCGCGACCACGCTGATGTTCGAGGGTGTGCCGAATTACCCTGATAATTCGCGGTTCTGGAACGTCGTCGACAAACACAACGTCAATATCTTCTACACCGCACCGACCGCGATCCGCGCCTTGATGCAGAGCGGAGACGGCCCGGTCAAGAAGACATCGCGGAAGAGTCTTCGATTACTCGGCAGCGTCGGCGAGCCGATCAATCCGGAAGCGTGGGAATGGTATCACCGGGTGGTCGGCGACGAGCGCTGCCCGATTGTCGATACCTGGTGGCAGACGGAGACCGGCGGGATTCTGATCACGCCATTGCCGGGCGCCACCAAGCTCAAGCCAGGCTCGGCGACACAGCCGTTCTTCGGGATCGTGCCCGAAATCGTCGATGCCGACGGCACGGTGCTCACCGGTGAATGCCAGGGCAATCTCTGCATCGCGAGATCATGGCCGGGTCAGATGCGCACCGTGTATGGCGATCATGCCCGGTTCGAGCAAACCTATTTCTCCACATACAAGGGCAAGTATTTCACGGGCGACGGCTGCCGCAGGGATGCTGACGGCTATTACTGGATCACCGGCCGCGTCGACGACGTCATCAACGTCTCCGGACACCGGATGGGCACCGCCGAAGTCGAAAGCTCGCTGGTGGCGCACGCCAAAGTTTCGGAAGCAGCCGTGGTCGGCTTTCCACACGACATCAAGGGTCAGGGCATTTACGCCTATGTGACCTTGATGGCCGGTACGGAGCCGAGCGAGGACCTGCGCAAGGAACTGGTGGCCTGGGTGCGCAAGGACATCGGCCCGATCGCCTCTCCCGATCAGATCCAGTTCGCGCCGGGTCTGCCGAAGACGCGCTCGGGCAAGATCATGCGCCGCATCCTGCGCAAGATCGCGGAGGATGAACCCGGTAGCCTTGGCGACATCTCGACACTGGCCGATCCGGCCGTGGTCGATGATCTCGTGAAGCATCGCCAAAACAAGAAAGACGTATCGGCCTGAACTCCAGCTCCTGAGTTTTGGTCGGAGGCCGGCGGCTCGGGGCGGGCTGACCACGGCTTGCGGCGCATGGTTCAGCGATCGCAAAGCCATGGAGCGCGGGCTCGCCAGCACGCATCGTTTGGGCGCGCCGAGAGCGCGGCTGTCGAAGTTTGCCATTCTCGAGTGTGCGAATCTGCCCTCGCCGGCAACAAAAATCATCCGCGCTTCCGGCGCGGCGCATGCACGCCCGCGAGCGCCGTTTTCAGTGCATTTACTTTATTTCTAACATTTCCGGTCCGAGGCCACTTGATGCGCGCCCAAGGCCTCGCCGGTGGCCGTTGATTAACGAGCGCGGTTAAAAATCGATGGGCAACTTGTCGCCAAATCCCGTGTTGTACGGTTTGCATCGCGTTAATGCGCCCGAAAGGCGGCCGATTTGAAAACGGAGAGATTCATGTCATCGAGAATTGCTGTTGCGTTCGCAGTTTGCATCGGAGCGGGCCTATTGGCGGCGACCGGCGCCCAGGCGCGGCCCGACGTTGTCGGTTTTCACGGCGAATATTCCCCCGGAACGATCGTGGTGAAGACAAACGAGCGCCGACTCTATTTGGTGGTCGATCAGGACCATGCCGTGCGTTATCCTGTCGGCGTGGGCAAGGCGGGCAAGCAATGGGCGGGCGTCACCCAGATCGACGGCAAATATCTCCATCCAGCCTGGTCGCCGCCGGCGGACGTCAAGCACGACAAACCGGCGATTCCCGATGTGATCCCCGGTGGCTCGCCGCATAATCCGATGGGCGTCGCCGCGATGACCTTGGCCGGCGGCGAATACGCGATTCACGGCACCAACAGGCCAAGCTCGGTCGGCGGCTTCGTCTCTTATGGCTGCATCCGGATGTTGAACGGTGATATCAGCGATCTTTACCAGCGCGTTTCCGTTGGAACGACCGTTGTGGTTTCGCAC
>JAICIT010000567.1 GCA_025960445.1 Bradyrhizobium sp.
CAGATCGTTGGCTTGCTGCACCGTGAAGTTGCCCGAGATCTGTCCAGAGCCGCCGGTGATGGGCTCGCGAATGACAGGGGCGGAAATGACTTCGTTATCGAGCACGATCGCGAAGGGTTGCCCGACATTTTCTGAAGTCGCTTGCGCGAATTTGCGCGCGCCGGACGTGTTGAATCGGAAGCTGACGATCGGCTCGCCCGAGCGCTGGTCGAACCCGGGCTGGGCGTCCGTCAAATCGCCACCGGACACGAGGATCTGCTTCTTGATCACATAGGGAATCTTCGGCGACGTCGAACTCATCAGCACTTCGGAATCCGGCGGTACCTTGCCCTGTTGCGCCTGATCCGGCGGCACGGTCGTATCGACCATGCGGAATTCCATCTTGGCGGTCTTGCCCAACAATTCCTTCAAGCGGCTCGGGTCCTGCAGTCCCGGAACCTGCACCAGAATGCGGTCCGTGCCCTGCCGCTGGATCAGCGGTTCGACCGTGCCGAGCTGGTTGACCCGGCGCTCCACGATCTGAATCGATTGCTCGATGGTCTGCCGTATGCGCTCGGTGATCGCCGCTTGCGTCACCGTCAGTCTGATCAGGCCGCCGCCGGCATCGGTGATCTGGAGACTGCGCTGTCCGCTGGATCCGAGTAATCCTCCGAGCGGCTGCGACAGCTCGCGCAACTTTGTCAGCGCGTTTTGCAGATCGCTGTCCTTGACCCGGACCTCGACACTGTCGGGACGGGTGACGAGGCCGGTGTAGCCGATCCTGGCTTCGCGCAATGTCCGGCGCACGTCATCGCGCACCTGGTCGAGCTTCTCTTTCTTGACGTAGTTGGAATCGACTTCAAGCAGAAGGTACGAGCCGCCCTGCAGATCGAGCCCCAGCACCATTCGCCGCTGCGCCCAGGCCGGCCAACCTTTGACTGTTGCTTCGGGAAAGAAATTCGGAACGGCGCAAAGGCACACCACCAGCGCCGTCAATATGATCGCCAGCGCCTTCCACCGCGTGAAATACAACATCGACTTGACCTGTCATCCAGGGAAATGCGGCGCTTCGGAAAGCTAGCTCGCGGACGTCTCGTCCTTTGCAATCTCAGCCTTTTCCTTCGCCGGCTCGCCCTTGGCGCGCACCCCTGAAATCATCTGGCGCATTTGCCGCACTCGGACCCCGTCCGAGATTTCGAACTCGATCTGATCGTCGTCGACCACCTTTGTCACTTTGCCGACGAGGCCGCCGGAGGTCACAACCGTGTCGCCCCGGCGAATGTTCTTCACGAGTTCGGCGTGGTCCTTCACCTTTTTTTGCTGCGGCCGCAGGATCAGGAAATACATGATCACGAAGATCAGCGCGAAAGGCAGCAGCGACATCAACATACTGTTGGTATCGCCTCCTCCCGCAGCCTGGGCAAACGCAGGTGTAGTCAGCATTCGAACAATCCTCGTGAAACGGGAATCGACCGCCAACGCGTCACGTGTCGGGCGGTTCGGGTAAATTCGCGCGGACTATAGCGGCCGCGGTCCCAATTGCAACGCCGCCTCACCCCTCATTTGCGCCGCTTGCGGCGTCTTTCAAGGCCCGATATGGGTGCTTCGTCAGGAAGTCCCGAAATGTCAAAAAAGCCCCGGCATACAGGCATTCGCTCACGGTCGAGCGCTGCCTCCACCAAATCAGCCTCGGCTGCGGCGAAACGTCCATCTTCCCCACGAAACGACAACGCCGACGAGCGGATCGCGCAGGCTCTGGAAAAGATAGCTGCCCATCTGTCCGCGGCCTCGCCTGTCCCGGAAGTCGATTCACTTCGCAATGCCGACGCCTTCGTCTGGCACCCCAATGGACGGCTGGCGCCGGTGCCGCGCGTCAGCCGCGTCGATCTCGACCTGCTCAAGGGGATCGACCGCATGCGCGACATCCTGATCGAGAACACCCAGCGCTTCGCCGAGGGCCTGCCTGCCAACAATGCCTTGCTGTGGGGCGCGCGTGGGATGGGGAAGTCGTCGCTGGTCAAGGCAGCGCATGCGAGCATCAATCTCAGCCGAAAGCCGGCAGAGCGACTGAAATTGATCGAGATCCATCGCGAGGACATCGAGAGCCTGCCGGCACTGATGGACCTGCTGCGCTCATCCGATTTCCACTTCATCGTGTTTTGCGATGACCTGTCGTTCGACGGCGACGATGCCTCATACAAATCGCTCAAGGCGGTGCTGGAGGGCGGCATCGAGGGCCGGCCCGATAACGTAATTCTGTACGCGACCTCCAATCGCCGGCATCTGCTGGCGCGCGACATGATCGAAAACGAGCGCTCGACTGCCATCAACCCCGGCGACGCCGTCGAGGAGAAGGTTTCGCTATCGGACCGCTTCGGCCTCTGGCTCGGTTTTCACCGCTGCAGCCAGGACGAATATCTCGCGATGGTGAAGGGATA
>JAICIT010000568.1 GCA_025960445.1 Bradyrhizobium sp.
AAATGCGCTCTCGCCGCCGATATCGCCGCCCCGAAAGGCGATCGAGCCGGCATGCATCGGAATCAGACCCGCGATCGCATTGAGGGTCGTGGTTTTACCGCCGCCGTTCGAACCGAGCAGCGCCACCACGCTGCCCTCCGGTACTTCAAGCGAGACATCGGATACGCCGATCAGGTCGCCATAGCGGACTTCAAGATGGTCGATTTTGAGCAGGGGCGCGCTCATGTGGGCGGGCCGCCCATGAGCTCGATGGGTGTATGGCCCGCGGCGGCTTTTGCGGCACGCTTGCCCAAATAAGCTTCGATTACGGCCGGATTACCGGTCACTTCACGCGGGCTTCCGCGCGCGATTTCGCGACCCTGATGAAACACCACCACGCGGGTAGCGAGCGACATGATGACTTCCATGATGTGCTCGACAATCACGAGCGTGATGCCGGAGCGATGGATATCGCGCACCAGATCAATCGCGAGTTGCACCTCGCGGAGCGTCAGGCCTGCCATCGCTTCATCAAGCAGCAGCACCTTAGGCTCGGTAGCGAGAGCGCGCGCAATCTCCAGCCGCTTGCGGCCGGGGGTGCCAAGGGATCGCGCCGGCGCATCGGCAAGCCTGCTCATGCCGACGCGATCGAGCACGGCGCGCGCGCGTGCTTCCGCCTCGGCACGATGGGAGCTGCGCAAAAATGCTCCGATCATCACGTTCTCCAGCACCGACATGCCTTCGAACGTCTGCGGCACCTGAAATGAGCGGGCGATACCCAGATGCGCGCGCGCTTCCGGCGCGAGATTGGTGATGTCGTGACCCTGAAAAAATACCTTGCCGGATGACGACATCAAATCGCCGGTCAGACAATTGAAGAAGGTTGATTTGCCGGCGCCGTTCGGGCCGATCAGGCCGAGTATGTCGCCCTGCTCCAGGGTCACCGAGGCGCTGTCAACCGCTTTGAAGCTCCCGAAAGCCTTGGTCACATCTCGGGCTTCAAGGAGCATGGCTTGCTCCCGGAACAGCGATTGCCGTGGGCGTTTTTCGGGGCCTTGCCCAAAGCCGCTTGATTAGCGTGAGGATACCGCCCGGCTGAAACCGCGCGATCAGCACGATGATGGCGCCGTATACGACGAACGTCAGGCCCGCGCCCTTGCCGCCAAGCAGATTGTTCGAGATTTCTTCCAGGGGCACCAGAATCGCAGCACCGACCAGCGGTCCGAACAGCAACCCGGCGCCGCCCAGCGCCGCCATGATCAGAATTTTCACCGAGATCAGAATGCCCAGTCCCGATTCCGGATCGATGAAACCGAACATCATCGCATAGAGCGCGCCGGCAACGCTGGTCAGTCCGGCGCTCAGCATAAAAGCGTACAATTTTGTGCGGCTCGCCGGCGCGCCGAGCGACCGCGCTGCCCGTTCGGAATCCCTGATGGCGCGCAGGTAAAATCCCATCCGATTGCTGGCCATCCACCAGGTAATGCCGAGCGTAATCGCAAGCACCGCTAGAAATAGGTAGTAGTACGGGAGCGCGGAAATGAACGAGAGATCGAAAATGTTGCGCGGCACGGTGGGGCCGCTCAATCCGACCCCGGCTCCGAGATAGTCGGTGTTGGTGACGATCAGGCGCGCGAGTTCGGCGACTGCGATCGTGGCCATGCTGAAATAATGGCCGGATAGCCGCAAGGTGGGGACACCGACGACGGCAGATATTGCGACACTGATGACAATACCCGCCGGGATTCCGACCAATGGCGACAGCCCGAAATGCGCGTAAGCCGCCATGGCCGAATAGGCGCCGCAGCCGAAAAACACCACATGCCCAACCGACACCTGCCCGGCATAGCCGCCCACGATATTCCAGGCAGATGCAGCGATCGCATAAAGCAGCACCAGCGCGCCAAGCCGCTGCTGAAATGGGCTCGAGAACACCAGCGGATACGCCAACACCAGAGCCAGTGCCACCGACGCCCAAACGAAACGTCGCATCACGATTTGCCCATCAGGCCCTGCGGCCTGAACCAGAGAAAGCCGAGGAACAGCGAATAGACGACTATGTCCTTGTAAACGGCGCCGATCAGATAGGCCGACAAGGATTCGATCACGCCAATCAACAGTCCCGCCATGAGCGCGCCGGGCACGCTGCCGAAGCCGCCCAACGACACCGTGACAAATGCAACGATGGCTAGGGTCTCGCCGACGGTCGGAACGATGTAAAAGAACGTCGCGATCAGTGCGCCGGCAATTCCGGTCGCTCCCGCCGCAATGGCCCAGGCAATAGCCTGCATGGTGTCGGGCCGGATGCCCATTAGTTGAGCCGCGGTGGAATCTTCCGCGACCGCCAGCATCTTCGAACCGAGCGAGGTGCGCGTCAGCAGCAGGTGCAGGCCAAGCGTGACCAGCAAGGCCACCACGCCGGCCAATAGTCGCGAGG
>JAICIT010000569.1 GCA_025960445.1 Bradyrhizobium sp.
AGCGCGTCCGACAGGGTCTCGGCGATGCCGCACAGACCGAAGCCGCCGGACATGACCATCATGCCGTCCTTTACGATGCCTTCGAGCGCCGATTTGGCGTCGGGATAAACCTTTTTCATGGAATGCGACCTGATGCAGGAAATGCGCTGCCGACAGCGCGATTGGGCAACTATTAGGCGGAAACTTCGCGACGCGTCAATGTCACTACTTATGGCGGTGGCGGCGGTTCGCGAGCGCCGGAATTGGCCTTGCCGCGGAGCTTGCAACGGGCCTTGCAGGCGCTTAGGAGACGGCCTTGAAAGCGTCAAGAAAGCCGATCAGGTTGCGGCCGTCGCGGAGGCCATCCAGCTCGGAATTTGCCGAATTGGGCGGGGATATCTGACGAACTCGGTCTAAAGTACTCGGCCTAAAGTCGAACCCGGTAAATGATCAGCTCGCACCTCACCATCGTCCCGATTACCTCAACGATCTCGATTCAAACAGACGCGGATAGATCTCGGTGACGATGGCCCAAGGAATGAAGCGCCTGGGGATACCGATCGCGGCGCTTCTCGGGCTGGCGGTCATCGTCCTGATCGCCACGTCATGGCTACTCAACCGCGACGCCCTGCGCCAGGCGGTAGAGGCGCAGATACGCGCCGTCACCGGCCTTGATCTCGTTATCAACGGCAGCATCGACGTCTCGGTGTTTCCCGGCAGCTATGTCTCTTTTCATGATGTGGGTTTGAAAGGCGGAGGCACCTCCGACCCCGCGCTCAACGTCGACGTGCTGACCGCCAATTTGCGATTGCTGCCGATGCTGGTGCAGCGGTTCGAGATCGCTGATGTCATGATGTTGCGGCCGCATATTCGCGTGATCCGCACCGCCGACGGCGAGAGCAACTGGACGCCATTCATTCAAACCACCGCGCGCAGCATGAAGCCCGGTCCCGATAACCAGGTATCGTTTTCGGAAATCCGGCTGCAGGACGGCGTGCTGAACTACGAAGACGCGGCCAATCACGTTTCCGAAACGCTTGACGATATCGACCTCTCACTGGCATGGCCGTCCATATCGCGTTCGTTTGCCGCCACCGGACAGTTCGACTGGCGCGGCGAGCGCGTGGACGGTTCGATGAGCGCCAGCGATTTTGTCGCGGTGCTCTCGGGCGACCGTTCCGGGCTGAAGGCGCGCCTCGCCAGCGCGCCTTTGAAGCTGGCGTTTGACGGCAGCGTCGCCGACCGCACCAGCATGATGATGGAAGGCGTTCTGACCATCGACAGCCCGTCCTTGCGCGATGCCTTGCGCTGGACCGGCCAGGCCTCGCCCGGCGAAGGCGGGTTCGGCCGCTTCGCGCTGAAGGCGCGCGCGAATCTCGTCGGCCCGTCGATCGCGCTGACCAACGTCAATGTCGAGCTTGACGGCAACGTCGCCGAAGGCGTCATGACCTACGCCAATAACGGCCGCCAGACATTGCAGGCGACGCTCGCCGCCGATGCGCTCGACTTCACGCCCTATATCTCCACCTTCCGTCTGCTCGCCAGCGGCGCGCGCGACTGGAACCGCCAACTGTTCGACTTGAACACGCTATCCACCGCCGACCTCGACATGCGCCTGTCGGCGGCGCGAGTGACGGTCGGCGCCTCGAAGCTCGGCCGCACCGCGTTCGGCGCCAATCTGCGCGGTGGCGCGCTGGCGCTCAGCGTCGGCGAAGCGCAGATCTATGGCGGCGTCGCCAAGGGATCGTTCGCCGTCTCGCGCGCCGATACCGTCGCCGACGTGAAAGCGCAATTCCAGTTCAGCGATGTCGACCTGCAACCTTGCGCCAGCGAATTGTTCGGCGTCACCAAGCTGTCCGGGCGCGGCAATCTCAACGTTTCGCTTGCGGCGTCGGGCGCGAGCCCGTTTGGGCTGGCGCAATCGCTCAACGGTACCGCGACATTGATCGGGCATGACGGCGCGATCTCCGGCTTCAATGTCGAGCAATTGCTCAAGCGCCTCGAGCGTCGCCCATTATCCGGCGGCGGCAATTTCCGCAGCGGCTCGACGCCTTACGATAATCTGACGATCGCGGTGAAATTCGCCGATGGCATCGCCAGCGCCGAGGATGTCCGGGTCCAGGGCCCCGCCACCAATCTCACTTTGACCGGCACCGCCTCGGTGCCGACGCGCGAATACGATCTGAAAGGCGTCGCCAGCCTGAAGTCACCTTCGGGCGCGCCCGGCTTCGAACTGCCGTTCGTGGTGCAGGGCCCGTGGGACGATCCGCTGATCTTTCCCGATCCGGAAAGCCTGATCCGCCGCTCGCCCGCTTCGGCACCGCTGCTCGATGCGGTGAAGGATCGCAAGACCCGTGACGCCGTGCGCTCGGTCATCGAGCGCTTCACCGGCGGCACGCAAAAATCCGCAACGCCGGATGCCGCCGACGCCGCCCC
>JAICIT010000570.1 GCA_025960445.1 Bradyrhizobium sp.
AATCGCTAAATCGCAAGGGCTCGCCACGCACATGGATGGCGCGCGATTGTTGAACGCCTGCGTTGCGTCCGGCATCGGAGCGCGCGAAATGGCATCCGGATGGGATTCCGCCTGGATCGACTTCTCCAAGGGATTAGGCGCGCCGGTCGGTGCTGCCATCGCCGGTTCACGCGATTTCATCGATGAAGTCTGGCGCTGGAAGCAAAGGCTGGGCGGCTCGATGCGTCAGGCCGGCATCTGCGCCGCCGCCTGCACTTATGCTCTTGACCACCACGTCGAGCGGCTTGCGGATGATCATGCCAACGCGCGGGTGCTGGCGCGCGGCTTGTCCCAGATCAGCGGTATGGAAGTTCAGCAGCCCGAAACCAATCTGGTATTTTTCAATCCCGCCGGCACGGGCGTCACCGGCGACAAGATGGTGGAAGCGTTGCGCGAGCGTGGCGTGCTGCTCGCCATGATGGATGGCCGCATTCGTGCCTGCACGCATCTGGACGTGACAAGCGAAATGATAGAGGAAACCGTCGGGCTGGCCCGCGAGATCGTGCGTCGGGCATAATGCCAACACCATCAGATTGCGGGTTTCCGCGCCGCAATCAAATTCCAGCGGTGAACAAACCTGATCGCGTTGCCGTCGAGCCTTAATCCCATGCCGGCCGAGGCGCCGCAGGCCGCGAGTGCTCGCACCACCGGGCGAAGTGGTAAGACGCGTGATGGGTCGTTGACGATGCCCATCCATTCCTCGAATTCGCGCGCCTTGTCCCAACTCGTCAGGGCTTCGACCGCAAATCCAGCTCCCGTTACCAGCGCCGTCAACTCCGAGCCGGGCAGCATCCGCACATGGGAGGGATCGCGCAGCACCTCGATCGCGTTCTGCAGTTCGGCTTCCGCCGGCTGTTCTGAGGTAACGACGTCGGCAACGACCAAACGGCCGCCGGGCCGCAGCACGCGGAAAATTTCCGACATGACGCGGTCCGGCCGCTGGAAATGATGCACCGATAGCCGCGTCACGGCGGCATCGAAAGTCGAGTTGGCGAAAGGCAGCTCGGCGGCATTGCCTTCGCGGAAGCTGACGTTGCCCACTCCGGCCTCACCGCAACGCTGCGCCGCCTTTTTCAACATTTCGGGCGTGAGATCGAAGGCCACGACCTCGCGGGCGGCTTTGGCAATTGCCGCGCTCAGAATTCCTGGGCCGCAGGCGACGTCGAGCACGTAGCCGCGCGCCGCTTCGCCCAGCGCCGTTATGAAACGTTGCGTCAGTTCGACGTCCGTGATCGCGCTCGAAGCCGAGAACGTGTCCGCCTGCCGGGCAAATTCTTGCCGCACGCGATCGTCATGGTTGAGCATCGCGCTTTCCTCCTGATCTCCTCAACCCCCGAGCGCATCGTAAATCAGCTTCTTGAGCGGCAATTGCATTCGTCCGCTTTGCGATGGCGCCTGTATCATGAAGATTGCGAACAAATCGTCCCGCGGATTGATAAAAAAGAAATTTCCGGCCACGCCGTCCCAGCGATATTCGCCCAATGGCCATGAGGTGTCGGCAGGAACGGTGGTGCGAACGGCAAAACCGAGACCGAAGCCGCTGGTGGGACCGGGAAAGTAGAACTGGTCGCGCGCGATACCGGTCGCGGGGCCGATGTGGTCGGACGCCATCAGCTCGATGGTTTCCGGCTTTAGAAAGCGGCGGCCCTCCAGCGTCCCGCCGTTGAGCAGCATCTGGGCAAAACGGGCGTAGTCTCCGATTGTGCCCACCATGCCGGCGCCACCGGATTCCCACCGGCGCGGCATCCTGGGATTTCTGATGCCCGCTATCGGAGGGTCAAATTGATCACCGGGCATCGGCTCGGCGATGCGTGGCCACTGCGCCGCATCGGCCACGAAAAAAGCCGTGCTTCTCATCCCGAGGGGGTCGAGGAGCCGGTGTTTTTCAAATTGATAGAGCGTCTGACCGGAGATTACCTCGATGACGCGGCCCAGCACGTCGGTCGAATGGCCGTAGTCCCATCGCGTTCCCGGCTCTTCGGCTAGCGGCAGTTTTGCAATCCGCTCCGCGAATGCAGCATTATCGAAATCACCATCGAACAGATCGGCTTTCGCATAGAGTTTTCGCACGGCACCATCGCCATAGAAGCCATAGGTAAGACCGGAGGTGTGCCGCAGCAGATCCTCAATCGTGATCGGACGTATTGCCGGTTCGACCGCAAGCACCGGCTTTCCGCTTTCATCGATTCCTTCGCTCGCCACTTTCACACCCGCGAAGGCCGGAATGTATTTTGCAACGGGATCACCGAGCGCGAGCTTGCCCTCCTCGACAAGCATCATAGCAGCCACGGAGGTGATCGGCTTCGACATCGAGTACAGCCGGAAGATGCTGTCTGCCGTCATCGGGTGCGTACTTTTCAGGTCCCGCACACCG
>JAICIT010000571.1 GCA_025960445.1 Bradyrhizobium sp.
GCACGCGAGAATCGCGTCGATCGCCTGAAGCAATTCTGGGAAATGGTTTCAGCGCCGGTGCCATGGAGCCCGATTGCGCCGGGCGAGGGCGCCCGTTCGCTGTTCAACGAAACCAGCGCCGCCTACATCGCGACTTTCGGTGTGCCCGGCTTTTTCCGGCCGCGCCTGCCGCCGGCGCCGCTCTGGCCGCCGGGTACTCCGGAGTCGCAGAGCTATTACGATACAGCCCCGCTGCGTGCGACACTCGAGCGGCTGGTCGACTTCGACCGGATCAACGCGCTGAAGACGCGCCTGAGCGTCGGTGCCGTGAGTGTCACGACCGGCAATCTCCGGTATTTCGACAATTTCGAATTCAGGAAGCTCGGCAAGAAAATCCGACCCGAACATATCATGGCTTCCTGCGCGTTGCCGCCGGGCTTTCCTTCGATCAAAATCGATGGCGAGCATTTCTGGGATGGCGGCATCGCTTCAAATACACCGCTCGACTATGTGCTGGATGCGGAGATCACCAACGATCTGCTGATCTTCCAGATCGACTTGTTCAGCGCTCGCGGACCGCTGCCCGACTCGCTCTTGGAAGCCGCGGAGCGCGAAAAGGATATCCGGTTTTCCAGCCGCACCCGGATGAACACTGACAAGAACAAGCAGGTCCATAATATGCGCAAGGGGTTGCGCCAATTGATCGGCAAGTTGCCAGACGATCTGAGGAACGACCCGTCGGTCAAAATGCTATCGGAGGCGGCAAAGGAAAACACCGTCACGGTGGTACATCTGATATATCGCAGCAAGAATTACGAATCCTCCTCGAAGGATTATGATTTTTCACGGGTCGGAATGGTCGAGCACTGGGGCGCTGGCGAGCGCGACGTCAAGCTCTCGATGCGTCACAAGAATTGGCTCGAACAGCCACAATCCGATGAAACCATGACGAGCTATGATCTCACGGAGGATGGTGTTGAACCTCCGCCGGCAAGTAAAAGGAAATGAAATGGGCGTGTTGACGGGAAAAAACGCGGTTGTCACGGGATCGACCAGCGGCATTGGACTGGCGTATGCGCGCACTTTCGCAAAAGCCGGCGCGAATATCGTTCTTAACGGAATGGGAACGCCTGCCGATATTGAAAAGGAGCGTTCGCGTATCGAGGCTGATTTCAAGGTCAAGGCGGTTCATTCGCCCGCCGACATGACGAAGCCTGCCGAGATCGCGGACATGATTGCGCTCGGCGAAAAAGCTTTTGGATCGGTCGACGTGCTGGTCAACAATGCCGGCATCCAGTTTGTTGCGCCGGTCGAGGAGTTTCCGCCTGAAAAGTGGGAAGCGATCATCGCGATCAATCTGTCGTCGGCATTTTACGGCATCCGTGCCGCCGTGCCCGGCATGAAGAAGCGCGGCTGGGGGCGCATCATCAATACGGCGTCAGCGCATTCTCTCGTGGCATCGCCATTCAAGGCGGCCTATGTGTCGGCCAAGCACGGCATTGCAGGCCTCACCAAGACGGTGGCGCTTGAGCTTGCCAGCTTCAAGATCACCTGCAATTGCATCAGTCCCGGTTATGTGTGGACGCCGCTGGTCGAGAAGCAGATCCCCGACACCATGAAGGCGCGCAACCTCACCAAAGAGCAGGTCATTCAGGACGTATTGCTGGCAGCCCAGCCCACCAAGGAGTTCGTCACGGTCGATGAGGTCGCGGCGCTGGCGCTGTTCCTGTGCGGGGACGACGCCTCGCAAATCACTGGCGCCAACCTCTCAATGGATGGCGGCTGGACTGCGGCCTGAGGCCGTCAGCTTCCGAACGCGAGCACGTGAAGCCCGAGCCGCTGCCGCACAATCCAGAAAAGCAGCAGCGTTTCGAACGCGAGCGAGATCGAGGTCGCCGCGGCGGCGCCGTGGCCGCCGAAGCGTGGCACCAGCGCTACGCAGAGCATCACGTTCATGACAAAGGCCAAGGCGTAGGCGAGTGCGCAGATATGCTGATGGCCGAGCATGTTGAGCAGCCGTTCCACCGGACCGATCGCGGAACGCACCACAAGCCCAATCGCAGCGATGAACATGATTTCGTAACCGCCCACGAATTGTGGTCCGAACAGCGACAAAAGCGGCCTGCCCAAGGCCAGCAGCAGCACGGTTGCGGCGAGCGATGGCCAGAACGTCCAATTGATCGCATGTGTGACATAGGCCGACAGCCGCGCTTTGTCGCCGAGCACATGGTATTCCGCAAAGCGATGCGCGGTGGTTGCTGCCATCGCGTAGTGGATAAAGGACACCAGCGCCAAAGTCTTCACGACCGCGAAGTAGATGCCGACCTCTTCGGAACTACGGAATTGCTGCAGTACCAGCACGTCGGTGTAGGACAGCAGCAGGTAAAAGCCTTCGACCAGCAGAATCGGCAGCGAGACCGCGAGCCAGCC
>JAICIT010000572.1 GCA_025960445.1 Bradyrhizobium sp.
GACGCCGATATCGGAATGCTTATGCTTGAGCATGCCGCCTTCGGTCCAACTCACATTGCAGTTGGGAATCCGCTGCAGCGCGATCGCCATTGCCTTGATGACGAAATCATTGACCGACAGTTTGTAGACCGGTTTCTTTTCCTTGTCCTTTGGGGCGGCAGCGTTGATCTCCTCCCGCGCCGCGAGCAGCTTCCCGATATCGCAGTCCATGGTCAGATAAAAATGCGGAACGGTCTGCACCGAGGCGGTCAGGCGCTGCGCGATGGTCCGTCGCATGCCGTCATGCGGGATCACCTCATAGCTGCCCTCTTCGAACAGCGCGCGAATTTGCTGATCGGACATCGAGGGCGCGATGCTCGGCGCACCGGAAGGCGCGGCCGGCGCTTTCAATCCCTTGCCTGATTTGGCCTGCTCGACATCCCTGGCAATTACGCGGCCGTGCGGGCCGGAGCCCGTAATGCGCCCAAGCTCAATGCCCGCGTCTTTCGCCAAACGTCGCGCGAGTGGGGACGAGAAAATTCGGCCATGGCCATTGGTGTGCGAGGCATCAGGTTTGGAGGGCGGCGCTTTCACACCCTCCTCGGCGCGAGCAGAAACCGCGGCGCTCCTGGCTTGATCCTGAGCGGGCCGCGCGGCCGGCGCCTCGGCTGACGAGGCGGATGGCTGGGCTGCCGCTTTCGGAGCGGCTGCTGTTGGGGCAGCTTTTGGCGCGGCGCTTGCGGCGCTCGCCGCTTTGACATCCTCGCCGTCGCCGGCGAGCACCGCGATCACGTCATTGACCGCGACATCCTGCGTGCCCTCCGGCACTAAAATTTTCGCAAGCGTACCCTCGTCGACTGCCTCGACCTCCATGGTGGCCTTGTCGGTCTCGATCTCCGCGATCACGTCTCCAGACTGGACCTTGTCGCCCTCTTTCTTGAGCCACTTGGCAAGATTGCCCTTTTCCATCGTCGGCGACAGCGCGGGCATCAGAATGTTGATTGGCATGCTCAGTGACCTTGTTGCGATCGCAGCGTGGTGTTGCCCGCGTCGGTCGGCCGCGCGATTTCGGCTTCAAACATTTCAAAGATTCGCCCCAGCGCTTCTTCTTCCGTGAAGGCGCTCTCACGCGCGTAGGCGCGCGCGGCATGGCGCGCGATGTCCACCAGCAGTAGGCCCCACAGATCAGGCTCTTCGAAAGCGCGCGTGAATGCGATTGAAAGTCCGCCGTCCAGCACGAACGCGCGCAACACCTCTACGGCATCGTCGCGGCCCATCACGTCTGGGGGCAAGGGTTGCTCTTTGGGACCTGCCATGCGTCACCGATAGCAAACGGCTTTGGCGGCCTCGACCACTTCGGCCGCCGAGGGCAGTGCGAGCTTTTCGAGATTGGCAGCGTAGGGCATCGGCACGTCCTTGCCCGACACGCGCATGACCGGCGCATCCAGGTAATCGAAAGCGTGTTCCATGATACGCGCGGCGATTTCCGATCCAACGCCGTTCTGTTGCCAGCCTTCCTCCACGGTCACGGCGCGGCCGGTCTTCTTCACGGAGGCAATGATGGTTTCCGTATCCATCGGGCGCAAGGTGCGCAGATCGATCACCTCGGCTTCGATGCCTTCCTTTGCCAGTTCGTCGGCGGCCTTGAGCGCGTAGCTCATTCCGTTCGACCACGAAACGATGGTGACGTGCCCGCCGGTTCGCACCACGCGAGCCTTGCCGATCGGGATCACATAGTCGTCCAGCTTCGGTACCGGACCGGAATGGCCGTACAGCATTTCGTTTTCGAGGAAGATCACCGGGTTTGGATCGCGGATCGCAGCCTTCAACAGGCCCTTGTAGTCGGCAGCCGAAAACGGCGCGATCACCTTGAGGCCGGGCACTTGCGAATACCAGGCGGAGTAATCCTGGCTGTGCTGTGCCGCGACCCGAGCGGCAGCGCCATTCGGTCCGCGAAAAACGATCGAACAGCCCATCTGTCCGCCGGACATGTAGAGCGTCTTGGCCGCGGAGTTGATGAGCTGATCCATGGCCTGCATCGCGAAATTGAATGTCATGAATTCGACCACTGGCTTCAAGCCGGCCATCGCAGCGCCAATGCCGACGCCGGCGAACCCGTGTTCGGTAATCGGGGTGTCGATCACGCGTTTGGCGCCGAACTCCTGCAGCAGTCCCTGCGTCACTTTGTAAGCGCCCTGATATTCTGCGACCTCTTCACCCATGACGAACACATCCGCGTCGCGCCGCATCTCCTCCGCCATGGCGTCGCGCAACGCTTCCCGGATCGTCATCGTCACCATTTCGGTGCCCTCCGGCACCTCGGGATCCGGCTCGGCGACCGTCTTTGGCGCGGCCGGGGCGTGCTCTGGCTTCGGGGCCGGCGAGGACTTCGCCTCAGCCGCAGGCGGGGCGGACTCTGCGGCC
>JAICIT010000573.1 GCA_025960445.1 Bradyrhizobium sp.
GACCGATCGCGCGACGTTCATGATCATCTCAGGTGGCGTGAACATCTATCCACAGGAGTGCGAGAGCCTGCTGATCACCCATCCCAAGATCGCGGATGCCGCCGTGTTCGGCGTTCCCAACCCTGACCTCGGTGAGGAGGTAAAAGCGGTAGTGCAGCCGATGCCCGGCGTTCCGGCAGGGCCGGATCTCGCCGAGGAACTGCTGTTATTCTGCAGCCAGTCGCTGTCGCGCCAAAAAGTGCCGCGCTCGATCGATTTCGACGACGAGCTGCCGCGGCTGCCGACGGGAAAGCTCTACAAGCGCCTGTTGCGCGACCGCTATTGGGGCGACAAGCGCTCGCGCATCGTGTGAGCGCATAGGCCGATTGCTCAATGGATCATTGAGGTCGGCTCTTGGCATCCCAACATGCAATTCCGGCACGCGGAAGCCGACCGGGCGGTATTTTCATTGCCCCGGCAGAATTTATGTACGAATACAGCTTTTCGCGAGGCATAATCGGCCAGTTCAATAGGAGTCCATAAAATGCGTGAAGCCGTCATTGTTTCTTATGCCCGCACCGGGCTGGCGAAATCCGGTCGCGGCGGGTTCAACATCACTCCACCGATGTCGATGGCCGCTCACGCCATCAAGCACGCGGTCGATCGCGCCAAGGTGGACAAGGAGTATGTCGAGGATTGCTATCTCGGCAATTGCGCGCATCTCGCATCCAACATCGGCCGCCAGGCCGCCCTGCTCGCCGGCATGCCGAAATCGACCGCGGGCGTCTCGGTGAATCGTTTCTGCTCCTCGGGGTTGCAGACCATCGCGATGGCGGCAAACAGCATCCGCTCGGACGGAGCCGATTGCATCGTGGCCGGGGGCGTCGAAAGTATTTCGGTGCCGGGCGGCGGCGTGCCCAAGGAGGCGGTCGATCCGGACCTGCTCAAGACCGCGCCCGATATTTTCATGGCGATGATCGATACCGCCGACATCGTGGCGGAGCGCTACAAGCTCAGCCGCGAATATCAGGATGAATACTCACTGGAGTCTCAGCGCCGCATGGCGGCGGCGCAGCAAGCCAACAAGTTCAAGGACGAAATCGTCCCGATGAAAACCAAGATGAAGGTGGTCGACAAGGCGACAAAAGCGGAAAGCATCGTCGACTATGTCGTTGACCGCGACGAATGCAATCGCCCGGAGACCACGCTTGAAGGGCTTGCCAAGCTGGAGCCGGTGAAAGGTCCCGGCAAATACATCACCGCCGGCAATGCCAGCCAGCTTTCCGATGGCGCGGCGGCCGTCGTCTTGATGGAAGCCAAGGACGCGGAAAAGCGTGGGCTTAATCCGCTTGGCCGCTTTGTGGCGTGGGCAGCGGCGGGCTGCGAGCCGGATGAAATGGGAATTGGCCCGGTATTCGCCGTGCCGAAGCTGCTGAAGCGCCAAGGCCTGAAGATCGACGACATCGATCTCTGGGAACTCAATGAGGCGTTCGCCAGCCAATGCCTGTATTCGCGTGATCAACTCGGCATCGATCCCGACAAGTACAACGTCAACGGCGGCTCGATCGCCATCGGTCACCCGTTCGGAATGACCGGCGCCCGGCTGACAGGCCACATCCTGCAAGAGGGCCGTCGCCGCAAGGCGAAATGGGGCGTCGTGACCATGTGCATCGGCGGCGGTCAGGGCGGCGCGGGATTGTTTGAAATCTACAACTGAGGCGATACTCGGCTGAATACATGCCGGCACGTACTGTGCCACCCGGTAATGTGCGGTAATATCAAGGCAGCAGCGCGGGAATCCCCGCGCTGCTGTTTTGATTCAAATCAAATCGGTGTGCATCGCTTCGCGCATCGGGGAAAGTTCCAGGTTAACGCAAAAGGTCTCTAGGCCGCGATTCCGCCCCTTGGCCGCTTTCTGGCAGGAAAGCCCACCGGATACCGCTGCTGCGCATGATCATTCTTTTTTTGTCCGCGCTATTGCCGCCGCCGGAACAATGATCCTACCTAATTTGGAACGCAGGTGGAGGGACGGAGTATCCCTTTGACCAATCGTGATTGCAGGGCGGGCCGATGCCGTTAGTCGATCCACTTTATGTCTCCTCCGGTTTCGGCGTCGGGCTTCTGGTCGGCATGACCGGCGTCGGCGGCGGCTCACTGATGACGCCATTGTTGATCCTGCTGTTTGGCATTCATCCCTCGACCGCAGTCGGCACCGATCTGCTTTACGCCGCCGGCACCAAGGCCGGAGGCAGCGTGGTGCACGGCTGGGCACGCAGCATCCATTGGCCCGCGGTACTCCGGCTCGCCAGCGGCAGCATCCCGGCCAGCATCGTCACGCTGTTGGTGTTGTGGCAACTCGACCTCGGCAGCGGGAGCGCGCGTAGTCTGGTCAATATCGTGCTCGCGTTTGC
>JAICIT010000574.1 GCA_025960445.1 Bradyrhizobium sp.
GGTAAAAGGCAGCCGGTAGCGGCGCTTCCGGCGCAGCGTGTCCTGTCCAAGTGGCGTGCTCAGATCGTCGGCCGTATCTGCCATGGACCTCCCCGAATCAGCACGGCGACGATACCACGCCGGGGCAAGCTGGCGGCAGCGCTGGACCGGCTATGGGTTTGCAAGAGGCTTGGCTCAGGCGCGGGCCCAAACCAGGTCGCACGCACAAAAAAGGGCGGCCTGAAGGCC
This sequence comes from Bradyrhizobium sp., assembly GCA_025960445.1. Taxonomy (GTDB): domain Bacteria; phylum Pseudomonadota; class Alphaproteobacteria; order Rhizobiales; family Xanthobacteraceae; genus Bradyrhizobium. The sequence goes on from JAICIT010000574.1 coordinate 229, forward strand.
GCCCTTTTCGATATGCATTAATCAGCCGCCGAGGAGTTCAGTTGGCCGCCTTGCTGGCGGACTTGTCCGTGGCTGTCTTGTCCGCGGTCGTGTTGGTCTTGATGCCATGCAGGAGATCGTCCGCCGTCTTGAGCGCCTTGTCGTCCTTGGCATCCGGCGGCACATAGGATTGCGACCCGGTCTTCTCGTCACCTTCGGATTTCAAATGACCGCGCAAGGAGGCTTCGCCCTTGGTGTCCGTCCGCGATTTCAGCTCATCGGGCACGTCCTGCAGTACTTCGATGTCGGGAACGATGCCCTTGGCCTGGATCGACTTGCCCGAGGGCGTGAAGTAGCGGGCCGTGGTTAGCCGAAGCGCGCCGTTACCTGAGCCGAGCGGGATGATGGTTTGCACCGAACCTTTGCCAAACGAACGGGTGCCGACCAGCGTCGCACGCTTGTGATCCTGCAGCGCGCCGGCCACGATTTCGGAAGCCGACGCCGAGCCGCCGTTGATGAGAACGATAACCGGCTTGCCCTTGGTCAGGTCGCCCGGATGCGCGGAGCGGCGCTGCGTTTCCTCGGCATTGCGGCCGCGCGTCGAGACGATCTCGCCGCGCTCGAGGAAGGCGTCGGACACGGTGACGGCTTCTTCAAGCAGACCGCCTGGATTGTTGCGCAGGTCGATGACGAAGCCCTTGAGCTTGTCTCCGATCTGATTGGTGAGATTGGCGACTTCCCGCTTGAGGCCTTCGGTCGTTTGCTCGTTGAAGGTGGTGATCCGGATATAGGCGATGTCATCAGCCTCCACGCGCGCCCGCACCGAGCGGACACGTATGTTGTCACGGACTAACGTGACTTCGATCGGGTTGTCCTGACCTTTGCGGATGATCTTCAGCTTGATCTTGGTGTTGACCGGGCCGCGCATTTTCTCGACGGCCTGATTGAGCGTCAGGCCCTGCACGGCTTCATCGTCGAGATTGGTGATAATGTCGTTGGCCATGATGCCGGCTTTGGAGGCCGGCGTTTCGTCGATCGGCGAGACAACCTTGATCAGGCCATCTTCCATGGTGACTTCGATGCCCAGACCGCCGAATTCGCCGCGGGTCTGCACCTGCATGTCGCGGAAGCTCTTGGCGTCCATGTAGCTTGAATGCGGATCGAGCCCGGTCAGCATTCCACTGATGGCGGATTCGACCAGCTTGCTATCGTCGGGCTTCTCGACGTAGTCGCTGCGGACCCGCTCGAAGACATCTCCGAACAAATTGAGTTGGCGATAGGTGTCTGAGGTCGCGGCGCGTGCGCTCGATCCCATCAACACCGCGCGGGGCTGAGTCACAAACAACGTCAGTGCTGCGCCAGTCACGGCGCTGAGGAGAACTACAGAAGTCTTGCGCATCATCCGCGAACCTTTTCGCCTTCATTTGCGGCCCACCATGGGCCTGGATCGATTGGAGTGCCGTCCTTACGGAACTCAATATAGAGCACGGGTTGGCTCGCATTGGTCGCGAGAATAGATGCGACCTGGGATGTTGTCCCCATAGTCGCGACCGGCTCACCCGTAAGTACAAACTGGCCGATATTAACCGAAATGCGCTCCATCCCGGCGATCAATACATGATACCCGCCACCGGCATTGAGGATCAAGAGTTGTCCGTAGCTGCGGAAGGGACCTGCATACACAACCCAGCCATCACACGGTGTTGTGACCTGTGCACCTGGCCGACTCGCCAAGGAAATGCCTTTTTGTACGCCACCTGCGCCATCGGAACCGCCAAAATCGCGAATCTTCACGCCATTAACCGGCAGCGCAAATACTCCCTTGGCCGAAGCAAAAGCGATAGCCGGAGCGAGCCGGGCCGGGTCTCGAAGCGCGCCCAGATTCGGTTTGCCGTTAACGGCGGCGGGCGTGCCCTGCAGGCTGGCCGCGGCGGCCACCTTGGCTGCACTCTTCAGATCCTGCTCCATCTTCGCAATCAGGCCTTGCAGGCTATCAACCTGCTTGGATAACGCGATTGCACGCGCGCCTTCCAATTCCATGTCCTTTTCGATCGAACTCTGCTGCCGCTGCCGCTCATCGACCAGCGCGGCGAGGCGCGTCTGGTTATCCCTAAGCTTGTCGCGATCGAGCGCGAGCGTGGCGCGCTCAGTGGCGATGGATTTGCGTAGCGTAACCA
>JAICIT010000575.1 GCA_025960445.1 Bradyrhizobium sp.
GTCCGTCAGCGTCACCTGCACGTCGATGACGGGAAAGCCGAGCGGTCCGCGCTGCAATCCATCGACCACGCCCTCCTCTACCGCGCCGATATAATTTCGCGGCACCGCGCCGCCGACGACTTTCTCCTGAAACTCAAATCCGGTGCCTCGCGGCAACGGTTTGATCTCGAGCACCACATCGCCAAACTGGCCATGGCCGCCGGATTGCTTCTTGTGCCGGCCACGCTGAGTGATCGATTTGCGGATGGTCTCCTGATATCCGATCCCGGGCGGCTGCGACTTCACGTTGACGCCGAAGCGCTCGCTCAGACGCTCCAGCGCGACCCGCAGATGCATCTCGCCCTGACCCCACAAAACGATGTCATGGGTGCGGGCGTTCTGCACCATGGTGAGCGAAGGATCTTCCTCATTCAATCGCAACAAGGCCTGGCCAAGCTTGACGTCATCCTTGCGATCCGTTGCAGCGATCGCCATCGCCAGCACCGGCGCGCACGGCGCGATTTCCACGAGCGCTTTCGGCGCGGTCTTTCCGCTCGATACTGTGTCGCCGGTTTTAATGGCGTCCAGTTTACCGAGCGCGACCGTTTCGCCGGCTTCGGCGGATGGGCGCTTGGTGTCATGCACGCCATTGACGGCGAGTATCCCCGATACCCGTCCGCTCTCCCCTGAAGACGATTGCAGCGTCGCCCCGTCATCAAGATGGCCCGCAAGCAGACGCGTCAGCGACAGTTTGCCGCCGTGCTGCAGATGTACGGTCTTGAACACGTAACCCAGCCCATCCTTGGGCGATGATGAAGCCCCGAGGCGCTTGGCAGTCTCGGCGACCCCAGGCGCCTCATGGCGCAGAGCTTTCATCAAGCGGAGCACTCCGTTCTCGCGCGCGGCTGAGCCCAGCAGCACAGGACATATTTGCCCCTCGCGCAATTCGCGGGCAAGATCGTCAAACACCGCGTCGCGTGGCGGCGGGATGTCCTCGAGCAATTGCTCCATCAGCGCGTCATCGTGATCGGCGAGCTTTTCGAGCATCGAGAAGCGGGCTTCCTTCTCGCGGTCGAGATCGCCGCCTTCCAGCGCGATCACTTCGGAAGCCTTATGTTCGCGGTAGACGAAGGCGCGTTCGAGCGCCAGATCGACGAACCCCGCGATCAGTTCGCCATTCCAGATCGGAATCTGCCGCAGCACCAGCGGAATCCGCGATGCCGGCTGCAGTGTCACGAGCGTTTCACGGATGCGCTTGTTGGCACGATCGATCTTGTTGAGAAACAGAAAGCGCGGAATACCCAAATCTTCGAGCTCGCGCAGGATAATCTGAAGCTGCGGCAGCTTGCGTTGATCGGCTTCGCAGACCACTACAGCAGCATCCACTGCCGGCAGCGCCGCGCGCATGTCATGCGCAAACTCTACAGAGCCCGGACAATCGAGAAAGGTGTAACTGTCGCCCATGAAAGTCGTTGTGGCGGCGGTGAGGCCAACGCCCATCTTGTGACGGCGCGCTTCAGGGGTGGAGTCTCCGGCGGAGGTCCCGGCGTCAACGCTGCCGGCGCGCGGGATCGCGCCCGTTCGCGCCAATATCGCTTCTAAAAGTGTGGTTTTACCGCTTTGGAAAGGGCCCACCAGTGCGATGCACCGTGGACCGCGGGGACTTCTGACGTCTTGTCCCATTGCCGCCTCCTTGGTTGGAGCTCGGCCCTTGATTGGGTCGGCAAGTGTGATGGTCTCCCTAGCTCGTCATTTTGGCAAGCTGGAAAAACGTCGTTGCGCCGGTAAGTTTTTTCGCGAACGAAAGCCGGCTCTCGCCAACTGACGCTCGCAGAAAGCGTGAAACTATGAGCCGCTATCTTCCCGGCCGAAGTTCCAGGCTCTCCAAACCGGCTGCAACATTAAGCCCGACCTGTCCCTGCAGGCTGAGCGGCTGCAACGCGATGGAGTTTGCCGAGCCGCCGACCAGCACGTTGCCGCCCAATCCAACGCCGACTGACGCGCTGCCCTGTGCACCGGCGTAATCGCCGGAAAGATCGCCCGGCCCGAGCCGGGCTGACGGCGCGAACACGGCCCATGCGAGCGCCGATTCCTGTGTGATGCCAAGATCAAGCCCGACCTTCCGGATGGTCGCGACATAACGGTCCTCGGGCATGCCGTCGGAACGCAGCACGCAACCGAGATTAGTCACGGAGCCGACGATGAATCCGACGCTGGCTCCGCCGCGACATTCAAGCACGCCGATTTGCACGCGCTGCGGTTGCTGCGCGTGAGCTCCAGACAGGCAAGTGAGAACCGCGACCCCGACGAGAATAGTTGAACGACCCATAACGAAATCTCCGGCTGATAAAATGTGATGCGAGTACAGCAAGATGCGA
>JAICIT010000576.1 GCA_025960445.1 Bradyrhizobium sp.
CGTGACGGCGCTCCGGCGCTGGTCGGCGTGGTCGGTCCGCTGCAGCTCGATGTTCTAAAGGCGCGGCTCGACGCGGAATACGCGCTGCCGGTCGAATTCGAAGTTTCGGAGTTTCAACTGGCGCGCTGGATCTCGGCCGACGATCGCAAGAAGCTCGACGCGTTCATTGCCGCCAACGGTTCGGGCGTCGCCGATGACGTTGACGGCGATCCGGTTTTTCTCGCGAAAAATGAGTTTTATCTCGGCTATACGAGAGAGCGCGCCGAAGGCATTGTTTTTTCCAGCATCAAGGACGTGAAACGGCAGGCGTGAGGCTTTGCCGCGCCGCTCAGGAAAGCGTTTTCCTGCGGGCGACTTGGGCTTGACGGCGTGCGCCGTCGCCATCATCTCGCATTTATCGTGCAACTGCGAGTGGTCGCGGATGTCTCGGCGTATCCTTCTCTCATTTCTGGTCCTGGTCGGAATGATTTTCGCTGGGTCTGCGGAGGCGCGGCGGCGCCACCACATTGATGCGACGCCATTTTCCCACGCGCCTTGCAGCGTGTTGAGCAGGCATCCCTGCACGCCGTCGTTCTGCAGCGTTTTCAATCGCGGGCCCTGCATTCCCGAGATCGACTATCCCGTCGGCGAGAACTTGCAGCTCACCATTGAAAGCGTGCCGCCGCGCGACCAGGATGCGAAATACCAAAAGCCCGACCACGATCTCGACACGATCGGCGACCTGTTCTCGGCGCTGCGGTCCTGCTGGTCGCCGCCGCCGTTCGACACGGCTCGCGATGGCATGCAGATGACGGTGCGGTTCAGCTTCAAGCGCTCGGGCGAAATGATCGGGTCGCCACGCCTGACCTATGCCAGCGCGGGGACCCCTGGAGACGTTCGGGACGCGTATCTGAGGTCGATCAACAGCTCGCTGGAAGCCTGCATGCCCCTTAAATTCACCAGCGGGCTCGGTGGTGCACTCGCGGGCCGCCCGATTGCCATCCGCTACGTCGATAACAGGGACCTTCGCAAATCATCAGCAAGGCCGTGAGACCCGCCGGCTATCGTGCGGCGCGCTTTCCACTCGAGACTACGTCGGGTTTGATCGATTGCGGCCGCAACGGCTAAAATGTTAGCGAATTGGGCGGCCGAACGCGGAGGCGAACATCATGGGACTGCCGGTGATGATTCTCGGCCTGGTGCTGTTCTTTGGCGCCCACACGCTCACCACGCAACGCGAGGTGCGCTCACGAGTGATCGCGGCGTCCGGCGAAGGGGGCTACAAGGTCGGCTACGCGCTGGTATCGATTGGCGGTATTGCGCTGATTGCTTGGGGCTTTGGCCATTACCGCGCAGCCGGCATGATCGACGTATGGGAGAAGTGGTGTTCGCCGGAGGTGCTCAGGGTCCTGAAACACATCACCGTCGGACTGATGTTACCGGCGGTCATCCTGGTGGTGGCCGCCTATATCCGCGGTCGTATCTACACCACGGTGAAGCATCCCATGCTCGCCGGGGTCAAACTGTGGGCGGCCTCGCACCTGCTCGCGAATGGTGACCTCGGCTCAATCATCCTGTTCGGCTCGTTCCTGGGTTGGTCGGTGTTCGATCGGATTTCGCTGAAGCGACGCACTGATCCTGGCGCGCCGCCGATCCCGGTCGGAGGCGTCGGCAACGACCTGATCGCGGTGGCGGTCGGTCTGGTGGCGTATCTGGCGCTCGCCTTCGCATTCCACCCCGTCGTAATCGGCGTGCCCGTGATGGGCGTCTAACGAGGCGCGTGATGGATTGGTCGCAATATCCGATTCCTCCCCTGCAGCTCGAGGCGCGCTTCGGTGACCGCGTCGTGCCGGCGTTTCGCGAGCGGCCGAAAAGTCTCTGGGAAATGATCTCCGCGGCAGCGGTAACAAATCCCGATGGCGAGGCGCTGGTGTGCGGCAACACTCGGATGAGCTGGCGTGAAGTCGAGCAGCGGTCGGCGAGGCTCGCGGCGGGATTGCGCAAGATGGGTTTGCAAAGCGGAGACCGGATCGCGCTGCTGCTCGGCAATCGTATCGAGTTCGTGCTTGCGCTGTTTGGCGCGGCGCATCTCGGCCTCGTCACGGTTCTGCTCAGCACGCGCCAACAGAAGCCGGAAATTGCCTACGTGCTGGGTGACTGCGGTGCCAAGCTTCTGATCCACGAGGCAGGCCTGGTCGATCGTTTGCCGGATGCGCATGACGTTCCGGACCTGCTGCACCGGCTTGCGGTCGACGATGACCAGAGCATTTCGCGCTTCTCCGAATTGATGGACAACGCACCTCTGCAGCAGCCCGCCACCGTGTCGGAAGAAGACACCGCGATGATCCTCTACACGTCCGGCACAACCGGCCGACC
>JAICIT010000577.1 GCA_025960445.1 Bradyrhizobium sp.
AAAAGCCGATGAATACGCTGCAAGACCGAAATCGAGATGTTCTTGTACATCGGCTCGGTGGGGAACAGCATCATGCGCCGGTTCTCCGGCACATAGGCAATGCCGGCCTCACGCGCCGCAACCGTCGAGGTGAGCGGCAGAAGGTTGCCCTGGAGCATGACCGTGCCGCTATCGAGCGGGACCTTTCCGAACAGGCAGCGTGCAAGCTCAATCTGGCCACAGCCCATGAATCCGTAGATGCCAAGGATCTCACCGGCGCGCGCATCGAACGTCAAATCCTTGAGCACGCTCCCCTGGTTCAAATTCTGCGCGGTCAGCACCACTGGCTTCGATCCGCCGCCCGTCAGCTCGGCGCTCTCGCTAGCCGACAGTTCCTTGGCCCCACGGCCGATCATCTGCGAGATCAGTTGGTCCTTGCTCGTTGCCGCAGCATCGAGTGTCGCCACCTTTCGCCCATTGCGAAAGATCGTGACATGGTCCGAAATGGCGAGCACGTCCTCTAGAAAGTGCGAGATAAATATCAGGCTGCGTCCTTCCTTGCGAAGCTGGCGCAGAATCCTGAACAGCCTGTCCACTTCCGGCGGCGACAGCGCAGATGTCGGCTCGTCGAGAATGATGATGCGGGCGCCGGAAAACAGCACACGGCTGAGTTCGACGAGTTGCTGGATGCCGACCGGAAGCGAGCCCATGCGCACCCGCGGATCGATGTCGAGACCGAGACTGGCAATTTGCTTGCGCGCAGCTTTCGCCATGCCAGCCCAATCGATCACGCCGCGTCCGTTCGTCGGCTGCGTGCCGAGGAACACGTTCTCCGCAACGCTCAGATCGGGAACGACGGACAGCTCCTGGTGCACCATGCCAATGCCGACCGCGAGCGAGTCGTGCGGATTTCGAAATCGCACCTCCCTGCCCTCCAGCAGCATCTGTCCCTGGAAATCATGGTGCATGCCGGCGATGATCTTCATCATCGTCGACTTTCCAGCGCCGTTCTCACCAACGACGCCATGAATCTCGCCAGGCGCCAGCGCGAAATCCACATCACGCAGGGCGGAAACGCCGCCAAAGCTTTTGGAAACGTTTTTGAGTTCCAGCAGCGGCGACGTGCTGCCTGCGTCAGCGGTTTCGGGCGGAGTCATAGGCGGGCATTCCGGTTCGACCCCGCGGGCTGCTGGCCTCAGAAAGATGCAACCAGAGGGGTCCTAACGACGTCGATGTTCGAGCTGGCCTTCTCTTTCCTTGAGAAGGGAGAAGCGAAAGGGCGGGGCGCAGGCTCCCGCCCCTTCTTAGTCGAAACGCTAAATCAGGAAGTGTCGCTCCATCCAGGCGATGCCGGGCGCGGTCTCCTTGGTGATGACCGGGCCGTCGGTAACGATATTCTTTGGGATGCCTTTCCCGGTCTTTTCACCGCTGGCGACGGCGGCAACACCGGCCGCAACAGCCCAGCCATGAATACGGCATGACGGATTACGCACGGTCGCCAGCATCCGGCCATCCATAACGGCTTCCAACGCCGGCGGCATCGCATCGACGCCGCCGATGATAATGCCGGTTCTTCCGCGCGCCTTCATGACATTGGCGGCAGCCAGCGCCATATCGTCGTTGTGGAAGAAGGCGGCCTTGATGTCGGGATACTTGGTCAGATGTGTATCCCAGATACGCGCGACCTTGGTCACATCCCAGTCGGCGGGATCGGTGTTCAGCACCTGGATCTTCGGGTAGTTCTTGATGATCTTCTCAAAACCCTTGGCGCGACCCTGGGCTCCCGAATGCCCGAGGGCACCCTGAGTCATGATGATCGTCCCCTCGCCGCCCATCGCATCGACGATCTGCTGGGTCACTGAGGAACCCATGAAGATATTGTCCGGGGCCAGCATCGTGTGGACGTTGATCGTATCGAGCGGCGCGATAAGCGTGTCGAGGTCGATCACCGGAATGCCGGCGTCGATCATCTTGTTGACGGGATCGACCAGCGTACCGATCCCGAACGCCTGGATCGCGACGAAATCCCATTTCTGCGAGGCCATGTTGTCGATCGCGGCCCGCTGCTTGACAGCATCGAGCTGACCGTCGAACCAGGTGACCTCGACGTTCATCAGCTTGCCCCAGGCCTCGGCCGCCTGCTTGCCTTGCGCGCACCAGGTGGCTTGCAGGCCGGCATTTGAGAACGCCGCCTTCAACGGTTTGTCCGATTTCGTGAGTTCATCTGCCATCGCGGGATTGAATCCTGCGGCGGCCATGTAGGCGCCGGCTATGCCGAGCGCGCTGGCGCTGAGCAGGAAGTCGCGGCGATCTTGTTCGACTTTGTTCTTGATGTCAGACATTTGGGCTCCTTGGTGTTTGCAACA
>JAICIT010000578.1 GCA_025960445.1 Bradyrhizobium sp.
AGCGTGCTGCGCGGTTGATCGATATCGTCTTGCCAAGAGAGCTCAAGGCAGGGAGGCATGAATGCCGGTGACGACAGCGGACAAGCGCGCCATTTTTCGCAAAATGCACGAAGCGGGTTGTTTCGTGTTGCCGAACCCGTGGGATATCGGCAGCGCGCGGGCGTTGCAGCACCTGGGGTTCAAGGCGCTCGCCTCGACCAGCGCGGGCTTTGCCTGGTCGATCGGCAAGCCCGACAATCGCGTCACGCTCGACGATGTCTGCCAGCATCTGACGGCGCTATGCGGCGCAATCGATCTTCCCGTCAATGCCGATTTCGAGGGCGGATTTGCGCACGAACCGGAGAAGGTGGCAGCGAATGTCGCGCGCGGAGTCAAGACTGGTGTTGCCGGGCTGTCGATTGAGGATTCCACCGGCGAGGCCGCCAAGCCGCTGTACGAGCGCGGCCTCGCGATCGAGCGCATCAGGGCTGCGCGCGCCGCCATTGATGCTGACAACAGCGGCGTGCTGTTGACCGGCCGCTGCGAAGGTTTTCTGGTCGGGCAGCCCGATCTGGACGTGGTGATCGACAGGTTGCAGGCCTATGCGGAAGCGGGCGCCGACTGCCTTTACGCACCGGGCATTCGATCAAAAGAGCAGATATCGGCTGTGGTGAAAGCGGTGCATCCGAAACCTGTCAATCATTTGCAGGGTTGGCCTGGTTTGTCGGTCACAGAAATCGCCGAACTCGGCGTGCGCCGCATCAGCGTCGGCGGAGCGCTGGCGCGCGTCGCATGGGCGGGCTTCATGCGCGCTGCATGCGAGATTTCGCAAAAGGGAACGTTCACAGAATTGGGCGGCGGCCACTCCCGTGACGAGTTACACAAAATGTTCGGCTGACATACCTGCAGCGGGCGATCGTTGCCCGCTGCAGGTAATTTACTGACGCTACGCGCTGCTCAGCGATAGCTTACTTGCTCGGCGGTGTCGCCGGGTTTGGAGCCGGAGAGGGCGCCGTCTGCGGTTGCGCCGGCGCAGCACCGGTGGTCACGCCCTTATCGGTGTTGGGCCCCGGGGTCACGTTACGCATTCCCGGAGGTGCCGCGGGTGGTGATGTGGACTGCGTGTTCTGCGCGGTCGAAGACGTACCTGCGTGATTCACGGTGGTGTTGTTCAGGCCGTAAAACACTGCGCCGAGTACCACCGCGATCGCGATCGCGAACGCGGCGATTTTGCCGCCGCTGGGCGGTCCCTCGGCCAGATCCGGGTCCATCTGGGCCTCACGTTCGAGACGATTCGCGCGGCCAAGATTGTCGTCACCGGAAGTGAAGCGATAGGGATCATCAGGAGAACGGTATGGATCGTTCGGTTGGGCCATGATCGGTTCCTCCATCAAACCGAGACAACCCACGGGACCGGATCGAGGTCCATTAGTTGAAGCAATCTTTCCGTGCTGCGGCGGAACCCAGCCAGCCGGAACCGGGTTCCGCCTACGAGCGTCGCGCCTTCTTCACCTGTTCCGGCGTCACCAACGGGGCGGCATTGCCCCATGAATTGCGGATGTAATTGGTGACATCGGCAATCTCCTGGTCGGAGAGTTGTTTGGCATAAGCCGGCATCGAGCCGGGGTTTGGGGCGCGCGGCGTTGTGACGGTCTGCACGCCTTCGAGGATGATCCGCAGTGTGCTGGCAGGATCGGTGGATTGCAGATTGGCATTGCCCGGTAGCGGCGGATAGATGCGCGGCGCGCCGCTGCCATCGGCTTCGTGGCACGAGACGCAGGCGTGCGCATAGATCGACTGTCCGGCGCTCATGCCGGATTGCGGCGGCGGCGCGACATCGGGCTCCGGCACGCCCGGAGGCAGATCCTTGAGAAAGACCGCGATCGCACGAAGATCTCCCTCGCTCATTTTTGAGGTCGAGTTGAGCACCACGTCAGCCATTGGCCCAGCGGCATGGCTTCGGGAGTTGCGGCCGCTTGCGAGGTACTCGACGACGTCGTCCACGCTCCAGGATTTGAGTCCGCTGCGAACAGCGCTGTCCAGCCGCGGCGCAAACCAGCCGTCGACCGATCCACCCCGGAAGGCGCGGTTACGCTTGTCCGCGCCGAAGATGTTTTTCGGCGTGTGGCATGCGCCGCAATGGGCGGCGCCAGTGACCAGATAGCCTCCGCGATTCCATTCCGTGCTTTTCTGCTGGTTCGGCTCGAATATCCCGGGTTTGAAGAACAGGAAATTCCAGCCGCGCATCACGAATCGATGGTTGAACGGCCACCACAGTTCCGGCGCGGGCCGCTCGTTGCGGACGGGAGCAAGCGTCGCGAGATAGGCACGGATCGCGAGCAGGTCGTCGCGG
>JAICIT010000579.1 GCA_025960445.1 Bradyrhizobium sp.
GCTGCAACCAAGCGGGTGACCGATCGCAATCGCGCCGCCGTTGACGTTCAATTTTGCGTTGTCGATGCCCAGCTCGCGCTGGCAGGCGAGGGCCTGCGCGGCGAACGCCTCGTTCAACTCGAACAGGTCGATGCGGTCGAGGGGCGACGCCTGCATCGAGCGTCAGGCGCGCGAGAGGAGGAACTGGAGCTTGCAATGCTGAGCGATTAACGATGATGCTTCTGCATGCCGCTGAGCTTCGAGTGGGATGAGAAGAAGGCGCGATCCAACGCTACAAAGCATGGCGTCAGATTCGATGAAGCATCCACCGTTTTCGGCGACGCACTTTCGCTTACGATTCCCGATCCCGCGCACTCGCAGACGGAAGATCGATTTGTGACGCTCGGCAGGTCCCACCGCGGGAAGTTGCTGGTTGTCGTTCACACGGGCAGAGGCGACAATATCCGCATCATCAGCGCTCGCCCGGCGAGCAGGCGCGAACGACGCACGTATGAAGAAGGGCACTAAACAGAACGATTCCGATATGCAGGCGGAATACGAATTCGCTGACGGCGTGCGCGGCAAATACGCTCGCCGTTATGCGCAGGGCACGAACGTCGTGGTGCTCGAACCAGATGTGGCGCGCGCCTTCCCGAATGCCAAGGCCGTGAACGGCTCGTTACGCGCGCTGGCGAAGATCATCCGGGAACAAAAATCTGCTGCCGGGAGATAGACGGTCTTCAGCGCTCGAACGATCTGACAGTCAGGCCCACTTCCAAACTCACTCCCGCTCGAAGACCGTCGCCAAGCCTTGTCCTACCCCGACGCAGAGCGACGCGATGCCGCGCGCGGCGCCGGTGCGAGCCATCTGGTGGATCAGCGTCGTGGTTAGGCGGGCGCCGCTGCAACCAAGCGGGTGACCGATCGCAATCGCGCCGCCGTTGACGTTCAATTTTGCGTTGTCGATGCCCAGCTCGCGCTGATCACATCGAGCACGGCGCTAAGCGAAATCATATGCGCGGATCGCGACGCGCGGAGTGCCAGAAATCCATGATCTCGATCATCCGATCCTTCCGTTGGAGACGATAGTAGACGTAATACGACTTGCACAAGAGCCGGCGGACATTCGTCCGTTTGCGATAAGGCGTTCCAAGCTCCGGCAGGTCCGCCAATGATTCGGCACGGTCTACCAGATAGTCGCCGAAGCGAATTGCTGCTTGCGGATCATCCGCGGCAATAAAGCGAACGATCCGCTCCAGGCCTTCGAGCGCTTGAGGCGCATAGGTTACCGTCCAGCCCATCCGCGGATCTGGCCGCGCACGCGCGTCGCCGGGACACCTTTGCCAGCATCTAGCTCGGCCGCGGCTTTATCGAGACGGGCGAGCAACGCCGTTTCTTCAGCTTCGGACATGATCGGCTCTTCTTGAGACTGGAGCCACGCGGCGAGAGCAGATTTCTGATTCGCCGACAGCTTTTCGATCGCTGCTTGAATCTCGGTGATCGTGCTCATCCTTCGGTCGAACCTTATCATCTACAGTTCGTGATGGCGAGCCGCCATCAGTCCGAGCCGGACTGGCGGTTCACGCGAGGCGCGCGCGCTTCCGTCACTCCCGTTCGAAGACCGTCGCCAAGCCTTGTCCCACCCCGACGCAGAGCGACGCGATGCCGCGCGAGGCGCCGGTGCGAGCCATCTGATGGATCAGCGTCGTGGCCAGGCGGGCACCGCTGCAACCAAGCGGGTGACCGATCGCAATCGCGCCGCCGTTGACGTTCAATTTTGCGTTGTCGATGCCGAGCTCGCGCTGGCAGGCGAGGGCCTGCGCGGCGAACGCCTCGTTCAACTCGAACAGGTCGATGCGGTCGAGCGTCAGTTCGGCGCGCAGAAGCGCCTTGCGAATCGCGGGCACGGGTCCGAGCCCCATGAACGCGGGATCGACGCCGGCCGCGGCGCTCGGGCCGATGAAGGCGATCGGCTGAAGACCCAGCGATTTGGCCAGCCCGGCTTCAACGATCAACAAGGCCGCCGCGCCGTCGTTGATACCCGACGAATTGCCTGCGGTCACCGTGCCTTGGTCGTCTTTGGAGAATGCGGGTTTCAGCCTGGCGAGTTTCTCCAGCGTCGTGTCCGGCCTCGGGTGCTCGTCCACGCTGACGAGGGTCGGAGCGCCCTTGCGCTGCGGAATCTCGACGGGCACGATCTCCTGGGCGAACTTTTCTCGTTGGTGCGCCGCCGACCACCGTTGCTGGCTCTGGAGCGCGAACTGATCCTGATCCGCCCGGCTGATCTTGTGCTTGCGGGCGACATTCTCGGCGGTCTCGCCCATGGAGAAGGGGTGATGCAGCGCC
>JAICIT010000580.1 GCA_025960445.1 Bradyrhizobium sp.
ACCAACGAAGTTGGCGCGCTTGCTGGTTTCGAGAAGTCGGGGCACTTCTTCTTCAACAGGCCGATCGGCAGGGGCTATGACGACGGCTTGGTGTCGGCGATCGCGATCTGCGAGATGCTCGACCGCGCGGCTGGTAAGTCGATGGCAGATTTGAAAGATGCCCTGCCGAAAACCTGGTCATCACCGACGATGTCGCCGCATTGCGCCGACGAAGCCAAATACGGGGTGGTCGAACGCGTCGTGAAGCACTTCGAGGCGATGCAAAAGAACGGCGGGAAAGTCGCGGGGCAGAAGATTCGCGATCTCGTGACCGTCAACGGGGTACGTGTCACGGTCGAGGACGGCAGTTGGGGTCTGGTGCGGGCGTCGTCGAACAAGCCGGAGCTGGTGGTCGTGGTCGAAAGCCCGGTCAGCGAGCAGCGAATGCGCGACATGTTCGAGGCGATGGATTCCGTGCTGCGCACCCATCCCGAGGTCGGTGACTACAATCAGAAGATATGAGCGGCGCGCGTAGGGTTGCGCTCCGCTCGTATGTCAAGCGGCGGCCGGGATCGGCAGCGCGGTGACCGATTTGATCTTCTCCATCGCAAAACGCGAGGTGACATTCTTCAGCGCCACGGCGCCAATAAGCTTCTTGTAGAACACGTCGTAGCTCTGCATGTCCGCGACCACGACGCGGAGCATGTAGTCGACGTCCCCCGCCATCCGGTAGAATTCCATCACCTCGGGCATGGCGCTGACGGCCTCGGCGAATTTGCGGAGCCAGGCTTCGGAATGATCGGCACTCTCGACCGAAACGAAAACGGTAATTCCAAGCCCGATCTTGTTCTGATCAACCAGCGCCACCCGGCGCAGGATGACGCCGTCGGCCTCGAGCCGCTGGATCCGTTTCCAGCAAGGCGTTGATGAAAGTCCGACCCGATCCCCGATCTCGGCAACCGAGAGCGAGGCGTCCTCCTGGAGCACCGCCAGGATCTTGCGGTCAATGGTATCGAGACGACGGTTCGGCTCAGGCAGGTGTACGGCGAGTTCAGCCATATCAGGAACTTTCTTCCATATACGAGGTCAATTCCCTTCGTATATAGAAAAATCTTCCAAGACAAGCCTTATTTACCGTTCCAGCGTGCTCTCCGCATGGCCGTGCCCTAAAAGAACCTCAACTTCAGCTCTTTGCGGGGCGGCGAAAGCGCCGCCGAAGCGGGTGCATTTGAGCGCGGCGGCAGCGGAAGCGAACCGCAATGCATTCGGGATGTCCTGCTTTTCGGTAATCGCGAGCGCGAGCGCGCCATGGAACACGTCGCCCGCGCCCAGCGTATCGACGGTGTGCACCGGGAAAGCGGGCGTCTGCCGCAGCTTGTGCTCTTCGTCGAGCCAGAGGGTGCCTTGGGCGCCGCGCGTTCCCGCCAGGAAAGAAGGCGTCAGCTTCGCGATCTTCTTCAGCGCCTCCGCGTCATCGGCAACTCCCGCGGTGGCCTGCAGCGCCTCGCTGGAAAACACCAGATGTGAGGACGCGGTGAGCAGACCCTCCCGCAACGACATGGTGCGGTCGACATCGACAATAACGGGAATGCCGCGATTGCGTGCTTCGACGCAGAGTTCGGTGCAAAACTCGGCGCAGCGATTTTCGGTCAGGATCGCATGACAATCGTCGAGCAGGATTTCCGGGTCGGGCAGGTGAACCTTCCACAATTGCGGATCGCGGAATGTCACGATGGTTCGCTCGCCACTCGGGTCGATCATGATGTTTGAAATCGGGGTTACGAGACCAGGCATGTGCACGATGTGCTTGGTCTCAATGCCTTCCTCGCCAAGCTTGTCGAAGATGTAGCGGCTTGAGACTTCGCTGGCGTCGCCCATCGGACCGCACACCGAGGCACGCCCGCCCAGCCGCGCGATCCCGATCGCCGCATTCAGCGCGTTGCCGCCACTTATTTCATCGAAATGCGTAGCGTTGACCTTGAATCCGCGCTCCGGCAATTCCTGGATGCGGAAAGTCAAATCGCGCACCGGCATGCCGATGCAGAGGATGCGTGGACCGTTTTTTGGGGCAGCGGTCTGAAGATTCATCGGCGCTCCATCAATTCGTGCCAATCGCGCGAGCAATTGAATGCCGGCGGTTAATCGATCAGCGATCCCTCGGTTCCAGCTATGCTGGGCTGCCCAACTCGATTTGCAGCCAGCGCCCGACCAAATGATGGGCAATCGCAAATGGATGTGGCCCGGCAAGCCCGTCTGGATGTTGCCGTTTCAGCATCAGCGTCGCCTCAGCGCGATCGAACCAGCGCGCGTCTTCCAGTTCCGCGCGGTCGA
>JAICIT010000581.1 GCA_025960445.1 Bradyrhizobium sp.
CGAGACGGATCTTACGTCCGTCGACATACTCGTCACACTCACGTCATCCTCCTGGATTGGCGCGTGAGGTACACCGCCGCGTCTTCAGTTTTCGATAGCCAGTGAAATCCAATTGAGCTGCCGGGTCCAGTTTTCTTTTGTGGTCAACGGAACCCGGTGCCTCGGGTGCAACGCCTGCCGGTGCTCACGGCCGAACACCGGCTAACGTTTGCAATTGCTGCGATGTCGAAAGACAGAATGGTTCAGGCCACGCCACCCGCGAAGATGTCCTTCTTGATGACCGCGTGAACGCCCCAGTTGCCGTCAACCACCTGGGTGATACCGAAGTCGACTCCGATCGTGATGAGGGAGATCGCTTCATCTTCCGTCAGCTTCTTGGTAGTCATCAGGAACCTGCGCATCTTCCGGAACGCGTCGCGTAAAGCGAGATCAACCGAGGATTTCGAATAGATATCCGACTGCGCCTTGTCGCCGAGCTCCGTGAGGTAGTTGGCAAAACTGAAGCCGTGCACAAGCCACTCATTTTGAGTCTCTAGCATCGGATAGTCCAGGGCTTCTAGCGCAGTGCCGGCGAGATCGGCCTTCTTGTGAAGGATGATCTGAAAGGTGCCATTTAACGAGCACTCGATGGCCGTGCCGCACAGTTCGGAATCGCCTTGGGAGGCATGCGAGTCGCCAACCGACAACAGGGCTCCTTCAACCGCAACCGGGTAGTACATCGTGGCGCCCTTGCCGATCCGCCAATTATCGATGTTGCCGCCGGTGTAGCTCGGCGGGATCGAGTCAACTATATCGGCCTCTTTGGGCGCGAGTCCGATGACGCCGAAATGCGGACGCACCGGTATCCGCACGTTCTTCAGAATGCCGTGGTTTTCTTTGACGGTGGCGTGATCGACCGGCACGCCGGGGTAATCAATGGTTTTATGCACCACTCCCGAAGGATCCGTTTGAGGAGTCCACTGGAAATTGTAAACCGCTTTCGCCCAATTGCGCTCGCCGGTAGCGTCGACCTCGTAGATCGTGACTACCTCCCGCGGTTTAGGTTCGGTAAGCAAGTCCTTGTAGTGGAAACCCCACCAGGCCGCGGCGTTGCTGCCAAAAGCCTTCCCGGGATATTTCGGATTGGCGCAGGGCCGTGGGGAAACATCGATGATGCGCAGCTCGATCACGTCACCCTCCTCGGCCCCGCGCACATAGACAGGACCGGTGCAAATGTGCACGCCAAGACCTTCGCCCGCGCCGCGCCCAAACAGCGAGGCATCCATCGGCCCGGCGCCGCGACGGTTCACGCCTTTCTTTTCCTTGGTCCACAAGAAGACGCTCTCGACACCCGGATCGCCGTTGACCATACGTTCGGCGTCGTCATTGGCATGGTGGGTCAAAGCTTCGATAGTGATGAAGTCGCCTGAATCGATCTCGACCTGCGGCTTTAGCTTTTTGCTGAAGTAGCCCCAATGGACGGTATCGGCGTTTGCCGGCAAATGGTGATAGGCGCGCTTGGCTGGCTGATTTCTTTCAGCCGCGGCTGCCATTTCCGGCGTCACCAGAGAAACAGCAGCGGAGCTAAGTGCCGCTGCGCCGCCTGCTGCGGCGAAGCTCGTTTTCAGGAATGAGCGTCGCTCGCGATCAAGTGTTTCCTTGAACCTCCGGTGGTGCAGTTCAAATTCCGGGCAATTCTTGTCGTCACCTGCGCACATCCTGTTGCTCCTCGCGGTTTGATAATTTTGCCCAACCCAGGTTCCGAGCGGCGCTTGAAAATACGGCAGCCGCCCTCGCCCGATGGCCTTCTCAGCTCTTCATGATCAACCGGCTCCGCATGTTGCGCAGAAGGGTAATCGCCAACAGCGCAGTCAGGGCATCGAGTATCGCGACAATGATAAAAACTGAAGTCCAACTACCGGTCGTTTGCTTGAGAAATGCCGCGGCGGGGCCACCCAGGATCGAACCCACGCCTTGCGCGATGTATAGAAAGCCGTAGTTCGTCGCGGCATATTTCGGTCCGAAGGTGTCGGTCAGCGTTGAGGGGAACAACGAGAAAATCTCACCCCAGCCAAAGAACACCAAGCCGGTCAGCACCACGAACAATGCGGGCCGGTCAATAAAGGCGAACAGAACGAGGATCGCGACACATTCGAGCGAGAATGCCAGCGCCATCGTCATCTCACGGCCGATCCGGTCGGAGACCCAGCCGAAGAAAGGCCGTGTCAGGCCGTTGGTGAACCGCGACAGCGTCAGCGATAATGGTAGCGCCGCCATGCCAAACACCAGCACCTGCGCCACCTTGTA